>NZ_JAHHPP010000168.1 GCF_024606265.1 Endozoicomonas sp. SESOKO1 | reverse complement strand
TTCCCGCACCGTGGTCAGCTCGCTATCCGTCGGATTGCGACCGGCCAGGGACCAGGTGGTTACGTAGATTATGTTGGCCATATCGTCACCGCTGTCGTCTCCTTTGACGGCAAGCACCCGGTCAATCACGGCGATGGGCAGTTCGTGAATCTGGCAGGCGCTGCCGTCGTCCAGTTCCAGGATGGTGGTCCGCACCGGTGGGTGGGCCAGCAGCGCGGCCAGGCTGAGGTGGTTCATGCGGCTTTTGCCACGGCGGTTTTGGCGTTGGCGAGGGTCCACGTCACGTCACCGGACTGCTTGCCATAAGCGGTCCAGACCAGTGCCCCATCGCCAGCGGGTTCGTTGATCTGCCAGCCGGACATGACCAGGGTAAAGGTGGCGATCCTGCCGTTGGCCAGCTCGACTTTCATGTTGATGGTGGCCATGGCCTTGGCCAGTGCCAGGAACTTCTCCTGGTTGGCGTCACCGGGTATGTCGTTGCCGGTGACCTCTTTGTCCGGCGGTGTTTTCAGACCGGGAATATACGTGCGCGTGGTGGCGGCAATAGGCGTGGTTTCAACAAACTCGCCCTGTTCGCCGATGGCACCAATGCTCAGCGCTTCTGTCAAGGGCAGGAATTTATTGGCAGTGTCTGGATCTTCAAACGACAAAACACTGCCTGCGCCAATTCGGGCAACAGTGGATGCGGCCATGATAAGGCTCCTTTGTTCAGTTCAGGATGAATTAAACCAGTTGTGTTTTTTGGGTGACGGGTGACCACAGAACGATGCGCTGGCCATTGCGGACGTCAAAATGAAACCAGTCCACGTCGTCTTCCATAAAGGTAATGTACGGGAACAGCAGCCGGTTCTGGATCACCTGGTCCCGGATCTCTGCCGCCGGGTATTCCTGGAACTTGCAATCCATGGCCCGGCCAAAGGTGTGCTGGCTGGTCGGGCTGAACTGTGGCGCATCTGTTGTGCGCAGGCCCGATTGCTCGAACCCGCCATCCCAGTGCCAGTCATTGACGGTGCATGGGCCAAAGGTGTCCCGCAAGGTATCCAGGGTAATCAGCACCCGTTCGTCGATCAGCTCAAAACTTTTGTCCTTGCGGCTGGCAAAAATGGCCGGCGGCACCAGTTCATAGGCCTGGAAATGTCGCGGCAGGTACATAATCAGCCATCCTGGTCCGGCTTGGTGATGGATTTCACCGCCCACATGGCACCGTCTTCAAACGCGGTTTGTGCCAGTGCCGTGCAACGGTCGTTGTTGCCACAAACGGCAATCTTGTCAATCAGGGCAGCCGCGATCTGTTTTATCTCGTCCACATCGGTATCGCCGGCTGGGTTGAATTTAATGCCGACACGGTATTCACCTTCGGTCATGGGATCTCTCCATTGTGGTAAATAACAAACGTCATGATCTGCCGGTGCAGTCTGGCGTTCTCTTCAAAACTGTCCTGGGTGTTTTCCAGCAACGCGCGCTGGACCGGGAAACCACCCAGGTCACCGGTGTGGTTGTGCAGTGCCCTGGCTACCTGGTGCGCCAGTTGTTTCGATTGCAGATATTTGCGGGTGTAAACGTCGATTTGATAACGGGATTCGTGGATCTGGTCCACGGCAGAGACGGAGATAGAGACAGGATCGCTGATCAGCGTATAGATCACGGCGGGCAACGCAGGACCACGCAGCAGGCCGTATATGGAGGCATTGGGTATGGCGGTTTTCAGGTATTTGAACAGGCCTTCTTCAAGCAGCATGGTGTCGTGCCTGTCGGCGTCGATAGGACAGCAGCCGCTTCTCCAGCAGCGTGCCGAAATTCTGGGTAATGCCGGACCAGTGACCATCAATGGCATTGCGCAAAAAAGGTTGCGCCGGTGAATGTTCAGTGCCCAGCTCAACATAATGGGCATAGGGCGTATAGGCACCGATGCGCACCTTGACCAGGCCGTTGGCTTCGTCCGGCGTGCTGCCAAGATTGCGGTTGCCATAGCCGGTCTTGTTGATGTAGCTGCGTCGGCGGATGCGGCTGCGCAAAAACCCGGGTCGAATCTCAACGGTGCCACCCTTGCGGCTTTTGCGTTTGCGTGGTGTCGGGTCTTTGGCCACCGGCGCGGTGGCCTGCAGGTGTCGGTACATGGGCAGGCTGGCGGTCATCAAGGCGCTGCGGATCACTTTGGCACCGGCGATGCTGTCGTCGTTGCTGATGTCGCGCAGGGCTTGTTCGATGTCCGACAGGCCGTTGATCTGGACGGAGACGTCAATCATGACCACCTCGTTTTTTCGATCTTTTTGACCAAAAAGCAAATTATTGACTTGCCTTAAATATCCAATATGGATATAATGGCCTTGCTTTCTGAGACAAGGAGTTTTAATGACTGAGAAAGAAAAGGCTGAAATTGCAGAGCTATACGCTAAAGCAAATAAGCTGAATGCTGAAGCCGATGTTATCAGAGGCAAGGAGCTACGGAGATGGGCAATATGGATATCAATTATTGCCGCCGGACAAAGTGCTACACCAACCTTGATTAAGGAGTTAACAAAAGTGTTATGAAAGCAGCCCGATCAGTGATCGGGCTTTCAACTTCCCCATTGACATTTAATATCCATTCTGGATATAATTGCTTCACAATTTGGAGAGTATCAATGATCAATCAACATACAGAGCAAAGTATGAAACCAAAAACCTTGTTTTATATCGCTCTTACCGTATCACTGGTCAGTCTGATTTTTGGATACTGGATTGCCCAATGACACCCAAAGCTTTTGCAGACGCCCTGATTCGTCTGGGCGTTTCCAGACAGAGAGACGCTTCGGCATTTTTGTGTGTCTCTCAATCCAGAATTTCTGAATTCAGAAACGGCAAGCGTGAAGTACCAGAGTACATTGAGGCCAGTATTCAAGCCCATCTGATGCTGTCGGAAGCACAGCTGTTAACCCTGAAGCAGTTACGCGGTATCAGTTAAACAACACTCCTTGTCCAGAATTGCGGGTCTTTTGACCCGCTTTTTTATTAAAAATCATCCAGCTTCAAAATATGCTGGTACTCTTCCAGCAATTTTTCATGCCGCTGCTGCAGCTCGGTTTTCTCACTTCGCCGTCTGGCCAGTCCTTTGCCATGAAAAACACCCATTTTTCTGGAGCACCTTTCGTCGATGACAAAGTCGTGCAGTGCCTGCCAGCTGTCCTTGCTGGTTAGCTCACCGGAGAAATACTTGTCCAGCACGGTATAGGTACCCACTTCAAAATCGGGATCAATCCAGCCCGCGTATTTATAGGCCACCAGTTTGTCGGCCCATGTACCGGCAGTCTTGCCGCCCTTGATAATTGTCAAAGGCGGAATTCCGCCTTTGCACTTAAGC
>NZ_JAHHPP010000167.1 GCF_024606265.1 Endozoicomonas sp. SESOKO1 | reverse complement strand
GGTTCGCCCAGATAGTCTTCCGCAGTTTTCTTCATCTTCTTCAGGATTTCGGCAGAAATCTGCGGTGGGGCTTTCTTGTCGCCCTTAACCTCAACCCATGCATCGCCGTTGTCCGCTTCGACGATTTTGTACGGCACCATCTTGATGTCTTTCTGAACAACGTCGTCCTTGAAGCGACGGCCGATCAGACGCTTGATGGCAAAGAGGGTATTGTCAGGGTTGGTAACTGCCTGGCGCTTGGCTGGCTGGCCTACCAGAATCTCGCCGTCGTCGGTGTAGGCGATGATGGAAGGCGTAGTACGTGCGCCTTCGGCGTTTTCGATGACTTTGGATTTATCGCCGTCCAGGATAGCCACACAGGAGTTGGTGGTACCCAGGTCAATACCAATAATTTTGCCTTTACTCATTTTGAGTCTCTCCGTTGCCCGTAATCAGGGCGGAAAACTTTGAAATCTTTGTTCGCTGCCCAATGGTTTCAACCGATGTTGAGTCTTGTGAAACAGCGTTTAGGTGGTGATTACCACGAACTTGGTTTGCTATATGGGAGCGGTCTTTGCTTTTTCAAGGGGCTCTTGCAAGATTCTCGATCAGCCTCCCGGAGCCCCTATTCAGTAAGATTGACCTTAAGCCGCTTTGGAAACCACCACCATGGCCGGGCGGATAACTCGACCGTGCAGTGTGTAGCCTTTTTGGAAGACATTCATCACGGTATTGGGTTCCATATCCGGATTGGGCACCATGGAGATAGCCTGATGGAAGTTCGGGTCGAACGGCTGGCCTTCAGGGTTAACCTGCTCAACACTGAATTTTGCCAGGGCATCCAGCAGCTGTTTGTGGGTCAGGCGCATGCCTTCGAGCATGGTCTCGTGCTGACCCTCACCCTGTTCTGCGCTTTCAATGCCTTTTTCCAGGCTATCGACCACAGGGATCAGCTCGTTGACGAACTTCTCCAGGGCAAACTTGTGGGCTTTTTCGACATCCTGCTCTGCGCGGCGCTTGGTGTTCATGGCTTCGGCATGAGCGCGCAGCGCCTGGTCTTTAGCCTGGGCAAGCTGCTCTTCGAGTTCTTCAATGCGTTTGGCGCTATCGTCGTTGGCCTGCCCTTCGGCCTGATCTTCTGAATCAGCCGCTTCTTCCAGAATTGGGTCAACGGCTGCTTCAGCGTCAGCAGAAATTTCAGTTTCGTTGGCTTCAGGTTGCTCGGCCTGATCTTCTGCTTTGGTGTTTTCTACAGTCATTCCAACGTTTCTCCGGATGTCAATCCAGCCTGAAGTGCTGGCTGGAACGTGTCTTCGTGTTATGGGCCGTGGTGCTTCCATAGGGCCCCGGGGCAAAAGTAAATATTAAGTGATAGCCTAATATGGGGTTCATGGCAGCTTATTCAAGGGGAAATTTGCTTTACCGGTCCGGGATTTAAGTATACTTTATAAATAAACAGTAAC
>NZ_JAHHPP010000166.1 GCF_024606265.1 Endozoicomonas sp. SESOKO1 | reverse complement strand
GGCTATTAGTTCCAGTCTCCATGCAGAGGATAAAAAAAAGCCCCTCAAAATTGCTTACTTTGCCGATGATGCTCCCTGGATGTTTACCAATAACAAGGGAGAAGCCGATGGTTTGGTTCTTGATCTCTGGAAGCAGTGGTCGGAAAAAAGCAACGTTGATATACAATTTGTGGCATCTTCTGTGAAAAAAATTGAGGCACAGCTTAAGCGTTCCGATGTTGATATTCTGGCTTATGTGAAACCGGGTCTTCAGGATTTGTTGCGCAACAGTGGTCTGGAGAGTGTACAGATTCATACATTTGCCCCTGTTCTTTTTGTAGAAAAAAGCCATCAGGTCAGTCGACTTGAGGAGATACTTGCGAAACTCCGGGTCGGCTATGTCCAGGGACACAACTGTCAGTCACATCTCAGAAAATTTAATTCACAAGCTATTTTTGTACCATTCACTTCATATTCATCAATGGTTGTAGCAGCATCGAATCGTGAGGTTGATGCGATACTGGGGGGCCGTGCGAGCTTGAGCTACTACCTGAGAAGTCTGGGTGTTGAAGATGAATATCAGATGGTCAAAGGTCCAATGCAACCGGCTAAAATTAAAGCCGTTATTGCTTCGGGTCGACCTGATCTTGTGGGTGTTGTTGAACGTGGGCTGGCAAAGATTTCTGAGCAAGACAAAACAACTATTATTGAAGATTGGTTCAGGTTCAGTTCTTGTAACCCTGAAAGCCTGGTGGTTGCAATGGATGGCGGCCTTGCCCCTCTGTCTTTTATCAATGCACTTGGTAGACCCTCGGGGCTGATTGTTGATATCTGGAATTTATGGTCTGAAAAAACAGGAACGCCAGTTAAATTCAGAGTGGGATCCATCAGTGAAAACATTGATGCTTTGCAAGAAGGTAAGGTCGACGTTATTGCCGCTGTGTCTCCGACGATGGAACGAAGCCAGTGGATGGCACTGTCAAACCCCTATTATGGTCTGAATACCCGAATTTATTTTCGTTCCACCGGTCATCCTGGTGATCCCGGGGTTGAGTTAAATGGTAAAAAGCTGGGTGTTATCAACGCTTCAAGTCAGGAAGAGTTTGTTCACCGCTGGTTACCGGATGCCTATCCAATTGGGCACAACAGAGTGTCCGAGATGATTGGCAGCCTCTTCTCTGGAGAAATAGATGCCTTTCTTGGTGAGCCGGCGATTGTCCAGTCAGCAATTAATCGTCATGGCCTGGATGGCGAGGTGAAATCCAGCGAGTACTTTAATCTGAATGAGGCGATTGGGGCTGGCCTTTTACTGAACAGGTCTGCGGACTTATTGCCTGAGTTGAATAATGGTTTTCAGGCAATCACTCTGGATGAGTACCGTGCCATTGAAAATCGCTGGATTATCAGTGTCAGGGATCGCTATTTTCAGCGCCGGGGTTCAATGGTTGAACTAAGCGATTCCGAGCGCCGCTGGTTAGGTGAAAATCCGGTGATCAGTGTACTGATTGATAATAATAAACCGCCATTTTCTTACATTAACAGAAGAGGGCAATGGCAGGGGATAGCCATAGATTATCTCAAACTGCTGGAGGATAGGCTGGGTATCAGTTTTCAGCTTCATCAGCATCCCGTTTGGACAAATGGTTTGATTCATGCTTATCGGCATGATATTGATTCTGTAGCGATGTTACAGCAAACCGAAGAGCGCAGCCGTTATCTGAATTTTACCAAACCATTGGTCAGTGTGCCTGCAGTGATACTTGCCCGGGTATCCGACAAGACTATCCGCTCTCCAGCCCACTTAAGTGGGAAAAGGGTTGGTTTTACCCCGGGCTATGTCACTTATGAAATCTTCCGACAGAAATACCCGGGTATCAATTTTGTCAGTATCCCGGATGTCGCCACCGGTTTGAACCAGGTTGCCAGCGGTGTTCTTGATGCCATAGTCGTTAACCTGGCCTCTGCAAGTTATGAAATTGAACGGATGAAAATAACCAACTTGCAGGTCGTTGCTGAAGCGGGCTTTAACTATGACTTCAGTATGGCATCGAGAAACAATTCTCCTGAACTGGCCTCTATTCTGGAAAAAGCAGTTGATACGATTACTCCGGAAGACCGGGAAATGCTTGAAAGCAACTGGCTTTCGATTCAGGGGGGCATGTGGCGGCCTAATAAAGAGTTGTTTATTGGGCTGGTATTGATTCTGGTGACATTGATTCTCATTGTTTACTGGAATCGTCGTTTGACCATAGAGATTGCTGACCGTGAAAAAGCAGAAGAAGGGCTGCGGGTTCGTTCAGAGCTGGACCGCCTTCTGAGTGATATTTCCAGGCATTTCATGGATCAGCCGGTTCATCAGGCCAATGACTATTTTCTGAGTCAGCTTGGGAGCTATCTCAATGCTGAAGCTGTTTGCATCTTCTCCTGGAAGCCCAGAGCCCGTATTGAATATTATTGGTCACGCAGGCCTGACCCTGATCCGGTAGCCTTTGAGCCATTGTTTGACTACGATTTTACTGGTGTTTATGGCGAGGTGAAAAAGGATCAGGTCAATATTCTGGTTCGTGATGAAATATTGCATAAGGGTGACCTTGAGGGTGCTGCGATCCTCGATGGTTTGGGGGTTTCTATTGCGCTTTATGCTCCTATGACGCTGTTTGGCCGGGTGGTTGGTGGTATTGGTTTGCTCAATATTCCTGAGAAATATCAGGTCTATATCCATGAAATGGATTTGTTGCATCGAATGGGTGAGCTGGTGGCCGTCGCCCGTGATCGTCAAAATGCGGAAGATGCCCTGAGGGTCAGTGAGGAACGTTATCAGCTGGCAATGGATGCAGCCTCCGATGGTCTCTGGGACTGGGATGTCATCGGGGATAAAATGTATTTCAGCCCCCGATATCAAGCCATGCTTGGTTACCAGCCGGGAGCACTGATGGGCAATATCCGGGCCTGGCGACGCCAGCTTCATCCAGAGGATAAAATTTCAACCATTCATTTTTTTGAGCACCAGCTGGAGACTTCTGATAACTCGTTCCAGTTTGTCTACCGTATCCGCAGAAAAGACGGCAGTTATTGTACGGTTCGCAGTAAAGGGAAGGTGGTTTTCAGGGATGATATGGGTAAGCCAATGCGGGTCATTGGTACTACGGTGGATATTACTCACCAGATTGAACGTGAACGAGAGCTGTCGATGGCTCGTTTCTCCCTCGATAATGCGGGTGATCATATTCACTGGTTCAGAAGGGATGGCTACCACAAGTATGTCAATGAGTCTGCCTGTAAAGCCCTGGGGTTTTCTCAGGAAGAGTTAATGAAACTGTCCATTATGGACATTAACCCGGCGGTTACCCAAAGTTCCTGGAAAAAGCTCTGGGAACAGCTGATATTAAGAAAGGGTATGACCTATGAAACGCTGCGAAAAACATCCGATGGCACTGTTTTTCCTGTAGAAGTCACTGCGAACTACATGGAGTATGAGGGAGAAGGGTATCTCTTTGCTTCTGGTCGAAATATTACCGAT
This sequence comes from Endozoicomonas sp. SESOKO1, assembly GCF_024606265.1. Lineage (GTDB taxonomy): Bacteria > Pseudomonadota > Gammaproteobacteria > Pseudomonadales > Endozoicomonadaceae > Endozoicomonas. The sequence goes on along the minus strand of NZ_JAHHPP010000166.1, from coordinate 35,127 downwards.
CGAAAACAGACTGAAGAAGCGCTGCATAAGGCGAAAGAAGTCGCGGACCAGGCCAATCAGGCGAAAAGCAATTTCCTGGCCAATATGAGCCATGAGATCCGGACGCCGATGAACGCCATTATTGGCTTGAGTCATCTGGTTCAGGAAACGAACCTTTCCTACCAGCAGAGGGATTACATCGGTAAAATTCAGGTATCCGCCCATGACCTTCTGGGTATCATCAACGATATTCTCGATTTCTCAAGAATTGAGGCAGGCAAACTCAATATGGAAAATATTGAGTTTAACCTTGGAGGCGTTTTTGACAACGTCTATAACCTCAGCAGCATCAAGGCCAGGGAAAAAGGCCTGACACTGACTTACGATATTCAGCCTGATGTTCCCAGGCACCTGCGGGGTGACCCGCTCCGGCTTGGACAGATACTGATCAATCTGACCCATAATGCGCTTAAGTTCACCAGTGAAGGTGAAGTCAATGTGTCAGCCAGGTTAATCGGCTGCTGGCAGGATGTTGCCAGGCTTGAGTTCTCGGTTTCCGATACAGGTATCGGCATCAGTAAACAGCAGCAGAGTAAGTTGTTTCAGTCATTTTCCCAGGTTGATGGGTCAACGACCCGGAAATTTGGTGGTACCGGGTTGGGGCTGGCGATCTGTAAGAACCTTGTTTACATGATGAATGGGGATATTTCTGTTGATTCAGAACCCGGCAAGGGCAGTACTTTTCGTTTTACTGTTGAACTGGGCGTCGCTCATCAGACCCGGGTAGAGGAACAGTCCCTTGAAGGGATTCGTGTTCTGGTGGTGGATGATAACCCGGAAGCAAGAGCACTTCTGATCAGTCATTTGCAGACATTCGGCTGTGAAGCCTGGGACAGTGACCATGGTGACGAAGTGCTGGCGTTGCTCAAAGAGAAGAATTTCAGTGATGATGAGGCTATTGCCCTGGTGCTGCTGGATTGGAGAATGCCTGATATTGATGGCATTGAACTGGCGGAAAGTATTCATAAACTCAATCTTGCTGTTGAACCCAAACTGATTATGGTTTCGGCCTATGGTCGGGAAGAGCTTATGGCAAGAGCCGCAGAAGAAGTCGATGCTTTTCTGATCAAACCGGTCAATCGCTCCGTTTTGGTAGAGACTATTCTGCGCATATTGGCGTGTCAGAACAATCCGAAACCTGAAATCATCGAAGAAGCCCGATTTTGCGAGATTATGCCTAAAGGGCGCGTACTGCTGGCTGAGGATAATGAGATCAACCGACAGGTTGCCCGTGAACTGTTACAGGGGATGGGGCTTGATGTCGTCATGGTTACCAACGGTGTCGAAGCGGTTGAGCGAGTGAAGCGTGAAGACTTTGACCTGGTCTTCATGGACATTCAGATGCCTGAAATGGATGGCTATCAGGCAACGCGGATGATCAGGCAACAGCTTGGCAAAGATAAACTGGTTATTATTGCCATGACCGCCCATGCCATGACCGGTGACCGCGAGCGTTGTCTGCAGGCTGGAATGAATGATCATATTTCCAAACCACTAAGCCCTGATTCCCTCAAGCAGATGGTACGTTACTGGTTGCAGGTAGGGGAAACCGATGTGCTTCACTCCGTTGTTTTGGCGCAGGCTCCCGAGAGTGAGTCTTGCCTGGAACTGCCCGGAATAGACGTAGACGAGGGTCTGAAGAGGCTTCAGGGAAACCGGGTGCTCTATGAAAAGCTGTTGACAGACTTTTATCATGGCCAGCGGGAAGATCTGGTCCAGTTACAGAGACTTCTGGAAGCCGGTAAATGGCATGAGGCCTGCCATTTGGTACATGCATTGAAAGGTGTTGCCGGTAATTTAGGAGCAAACAGGTTGCATGATCAGGCTGCTCAACTTGAGCACAGTTTCCGAAGGCAATTTGAAATGCCCGACAATAGCTTAATGGACTCGTTTGTGTTGGCTTTTGAACAGGTGATGGAGGGCCTTGAACACTTGCCTCCGGCTAAAGAAGATTTAGAACCCGCCGGGGAAGGGACTATTGAAGTTGGTGAACTGAATGAACTGCTTGATGAGATGGAGCAAAAGCTGAGTGAAGGGGATGTGGATGTAGTTTCTCTACTGCCAACACTTATTCAGGGGTTAAAAGATCAGATTGACCAGAAAGAGCTTACCTTGTTTCAGGATGCTGTTATCAGTTACGACTTTGACGAGGCCAGTGACGTGCTGGTGGAAATTAAAAAGAATATCAGTTCATAACCGGTTAATCACCCAGAGTCAGGAGTGACTCTGGGTGATTAACATTGGCTTGGCTATATTTGCAGTTCAGCCTTTGTATCTATTGCATAGGGTATTTCATGAACCTGCAGCTGATGACTTTTTTCTGTATCCAGAAATACAGCGTTGGACTCAGCCGCTTCAATCCGGATAACAGCCAATAATTCAACGTTGCCGTTTTCGACATTGCGGGCACGCTGTATGACTTCACCAACCGGTTTACCATCACTGTTGTAAAGTCGTGTGTTAATGTCAGGCTGTTCGGCGTTTTTCAGGCTCAACCAGTAACACCGGCTTTTCTGCTGCCCAAGGTTTTGCATTCGGGTCACAATTTCCTGTCCGGTATAGCACCCTTTTCTGAAGCTGACTCCGCCAAGGGAAGGCTGATTGAGATGTTGGGGGATGTATTTATCGATGGTTTCCTGACACAGCTCTGGAATGACTGACTCAATATTCAGTAGTTCCCAGAAATCTTCCGGTGCAGGTATCAGCTCTTTGGTAAGTTCTGGCCATAACAAAGGGAGGTCATCCTGATGGAGCCAAAGTTCATAACGGGTCCTGATACCAGGGGTTTTTATGAGGTAGCCATTGCCGGAGACTTTGATAACTTCATTTTGCACCGGAAGAGATGTGTCGGGGAAAATTTTGGTCAGCAGGGTGTCGATATTTGCTCCGGACAGGCCGAGAACAAGGTGGTCTTGATTGGTAAGATTAACCTTAAAAAAAACCGCGTACTTTTTCAGCGTTTCCAAAGTGGTTTCAGTCAGACCTGAGTTCATAGTCAACAGGTAGTCTTCACCCCTGTCCATGATTTTGAAATTGGTATACATCCGTCCTTTAGGAGTGCATGCCACCCCGGTGCGGTAATGATGAGCGGCAAGCTGAAGCATATGCGTTGAAATCTGCCCCTGCAAAAACTTCTGGCGATCGGTGCCGTCGATCTTGATAAAGCTGTGGCCAGAGAGTACTGAGACCGCATTTTCATCAAGTGCCTGTGGTGTTTTGGCAAAGCCTTTCAACCGCTCTTGTTCATAAACAGCGCCCTGAGTTGTTAAGTAGGTCTTCCAGTCGGTGGCCATCTGATTACCTTGTTATCTGGTTGCCGCGATTGCATTTGATAGATGCTGGCATAATAGAAGATTATTGCTGTGAATTTAAAGGTATAATAACCGGCAAAATCCATAATGGGAGTTATTCTAAAATGCTGGGCGAAAATGAATTGAAATGCCTGCAGTGGCGAAGTCGTCGTGGGATGCTTGAGCTTGATGTGCTTCTGGAGCCCTTTACCAGGGAGGCGCTGTCTGACCTGAACGAGGCAGATCAACTAACCTATGTTCGCCTGTTGGAGTGTGAAGACCCGGATCTCTTCAGTTGGTTCATGAGTGGTGCAAGGCCTGAAGATCAGGCGCTGAGCCGCATGGTTGACAGGGTATTGGAACGTGGACGTTACAAAGGCGAGTCTTTGTGAAGTTAATATAAGAAGTTCCCGTTACCTGCTTGTTTTAATGCTTCTAAGCCACGTTGCCGCTTTTATTGCGCTGTGGCTTTGTTCAGTCTGGCCTGTTGTCAAGTTTGCCCTGGCCATGGGTATCGCTTTACATTTGTATCGATACTACCTCCAATTTATTGTTCAAAAGCTTCCGGGCAGTATTTCTGCGATTCGCCTGCTGGAAGACCAATGGCGAGTCAACCTTGCAGGTACCTGGTATCGCTCCTGGCCTGAGGGTGAAATTGTTGTTACTTCAATACTGATCTGCTTTAAGTTGAGAGTTGAGGGTAAGCGGTATCCTTCATACCTGATTCTGTTTCCAGACAGTGCTGACCCTGCTGAGTTGCACGGTTTCAGGCTAAGGCTGATGCTTGAGTCTCACTCTCTGTTCGATAGCAAGGGCCGGGAATAGTTGCATTCCCAGCCGTAACGAAACGTCAACAGGCCCCGAAGTTCTCTGGAACCAGAATCGTGTCTTCAGGAACGGGGTTTGTATCAGGGTAATCCAGCGTGTAGTGCAATCCGCGGGACTCTTTCCTGGCCATGGCGCAGCGAATAATCAACTCAGATACCTGGGCAAGGTTACGGAGTTCTATCAGATCATTACTGACTTTGAAATTACTGTAGAACTCATGAATTTCAGATTGGAGTAACTCAACGCGATTCATGGCTCTTTGCAGGCGTTTTGTGGTGCGGACTATACCCACGTAATCCCACATAAAGCGGCGAAGTTCATCCCAATTATGAGAGATAACCACATTTTCATCCGAATCTGTTACCTGGCTTTCATCCCAGTTCTGTAGAGAGGGTGGTTGTGGATATTGATGAAGGGTATTGCTTATGATCCGGGCGCAGCTTTTGGCAGTGACAAAGCATTCAAGCAGAGAATTGCTGGCCAGCCGATTAGCGCCATGCAGGCCGGTAAAGCTGCACTCACCAACGGCAAAAAGGCCTTGTGTGTCGGTTTGACCGTTTTTATCAACCACAATTCCACCACAGGTATAATGGGCAGCAGGAACAATAGGGATTGGGTCTCTGGTGATATCGATGTCATAGCTGAGGCAGCGCTCATAAATGGTTGGAAAATGAGTGCGAATGAATTCCGCAGGCTTATGGCTGATATCCAGGTAGAGACAGTCTGAACCCAGGCGTTTCATTTCATGGTCAATGGCCCGTGCCACAATATCCCTGGGAGCCAACTCTTCCCTGCGGTCATAGTCTGGCATGAAACGGCTGCCATCGGCACGTTTGAGAAGACCGCCTTCACCCCGGACGGCTTCTGAAATCAGAAATGACTTGGCGTTTGGGTGGTAAAGGCAGGTTGGGTGAAATTGATTAAACTCCATATTGGCAACCCGGCAGCCCGCCCGCCAGGCCATGGCAATGCCGTCACCGGACGCACCATCTGTGTTACTGGTATAAAGGTAGGTTTTACTGGCACCTCCAGAGGCAAGCACGGTACAACGGCACTTGAAGGCATGCACCTGGTCTGAAACCAGATCGAGTATATAAACGCCAACACAGCGTGACTCATGGTTGTGAATGTAATTTTCCAGTTTGCTGGTGGTGATCAGGTCTATAGCCAGGTGATGATCGAAAAGGTCTATGTTGGGTTTTGACTTTGCCTGTTGCAGTAAGGTGTCTGAAATAGCCCGGCCAGTAGCATCTGCTGAATGAATGATTCTTCGGGAGCTGTGTCCACCTTCCCGTGTCAGGTGGTAGTCGAAGGGTCTGTCAGCGGCATGATCCGGTGTAAATGGAATCCCCTGGCTTATCAACCATTCAATACACTCACTGCCATTCTCAACGATATGTCGAACTGCCGGTTTGTGACACAGGCCTGCTCCAGCGGTCAGGGTATCTTTCACATGCTGGTCGATATTGTCACCGGTCTGGTCCAATACGGCAGCGACGCCCCCCTGCGCCCAATAAGTTGAGCCAGCGGTCAAAGTGTCTTTGCTGAAAATGGCTATTCTGACATCATCAGGCAACTGCAGTGCAGTTGTCAGGCCGGCTGCGCCAGAGCCAATGATGATTACATCATAATTATAGAGTTGTTGCATAAGGCTCCCCGGTCTCCAAGTCACTCTGATGTAATTTATCCTTCCTATAATCCATAGGAAAATGAATGCAGTGTGGATTAATGTGCTAGCCTGTGGAACTGTTACTGTCTGGCAAGTGACATGATAAGTTCTTTATTGAGTGGCCTGGCCATTTATCGGTATGATTAATTACAGTTACCGGTACGTGTATCGGGCTAAAGAGGCTATTTTTCGGGTCGATGTTAAGATTGCTGCTGATCTGAATCAAGAGGCCTGAGTATAATTATTTGGCCTTTGTATTTTGCTGGGCCAGCTCAGCTATACACTTGCAATACACATTTTCCGGGCATTACAGATAGTGTGTAGAAACTAATGCAGTGTCGTTGAAGTGCTAAAGATAATCTATCGGTTTTCCAATAAAATTACAGAACCCGGATAAACCGGGCTGTGGTGGACAAATACCCTTTATAGTAAAAATTGAAAATATCAGGAACTTTTCTTCATTTTGATGGTCTATATAAACGTAGAGCTAAACCCTATATTGCACGATAGTGCCGTTTTTGGTGCTCCTGCCATGCATGGGTGGAGATGCCTGAATGGTCGATAGTCCGGATTCTGATCAGCAGTTGGTTGATCGTGTAAAGCAGGGTGACAAAAGAGCTTATGATGTGCTGGTGATAAAATACCAACACCGCATTCTTGGGCTGGTTGGCGGTTATGTCAGTGACTTTCAGGAAGTTCAGGATGTTACTCAAGAGGCTTTTATAAAAGCTTACCGTGCGCTGGACAAGTTTCGCGGAGACAGCTCCTTTTATACCTGGCTATACCGTATTGCTGTTAATACGGCCAAAAATCATCTGGTATCCAAGGGGCGAAGGCTTCCAGAATCAGATATTGATGTTCATGATGCTGATTTTCTGGAAACAGCGACAACTCTGAGGGTCGTTGATACGCCTGAACGTAACCTGTACTGTAATGAAATTGAACAGGTTATTCATGATGTCATTCAGCGTTTACCCGATGAGCTGAGAACCGCGGTCATGTTGAGAGAGTTTGATGGCCTCAGCTATGAAGAAATTGCCGATGTTATGGACTGCCCGGTTGGTACTGTACGGTCCAGAATTTTCAGGGCTCGTGAAGCCATTGATCGTGAGATCAGACCGTTATTGGGGCAAAGTGGTTAAATTAAGGTTTAACTCGTGTGCGACAGACAGAAGGTCGACATGAATACCAGGGGTTTGTCTATGAGTGAAAAGGGTTCTCAAAACAGTGCCAGAGAACAACTGAAAGAATCTTTATCAGTTTCTCTGGATGGGCAGGCCAGTGAACTGGAACTGCGCCGTGTGATGGACAGGATAGGCAGGGACGATGGCCTTCGGGCCCTTGCTGGCCGGTATCAGCTGATTGGTGAGACACTGCGTGGAAATAACAGTAAGTTTGCCAATGTTGATATCTCCAGGGGCGTTATGACGGCCATAGAGCAGGAGGAAGTCAATAAACCCTGTTCGCAGGATGAGTCTGGCGCAGGAGATTCATCTGCGATTAAAGCAGGGTCAGGTCGCTTTATGGAGGATGTTTGGGCTTCCCTGGGTAAGTTTGCTGTTGCCGCTTCTGTGGCATTTGCTGTTGTTATCGGGGTTAGAAACAGTAATCCCTCTCCTGATTTGCAGGTTCTGGCTGACAATGAACCAGCTACCCTGTCACAACCGGTTCAGCTGGCACAAACAGGTCATAATGATTATGGTGCGTTGGGTATTCGTGCCGGGTATAGCGCCAAGCAGCATGACAGTATTACCCCTGAACAACTTGCTTATGCGCAGAGCCTTGCTGATAGAGCAACCAGGGAACGTTTTCATGCCTATGCACTTCAGCATGCAGAGCTTTCTGCAATGGGAAGTGGTCAGAGTATTTTGTCATTTGCCAGATTGACCAGTTTTGACAATCAATAAATTTATGAAAAAGATGCAATGGATTTCCAGAGCGCTTCTGGCCTTTTGTTTTTTTGTCAGCGGCTTTTTGTATGCAGAGACGTCATCGGATGCTGGTTACCTGCTTGAAAGAATGGCATCTTCTTCCAGGAGCCTGAGTTTTCAGGGAGAATTTGTTTATCAGCAGGGAGCGCAGCTTCAGACGTTAAGTGTTATTCATCAAGCTGAAGATCAGGAAATATCGGAAAAAGAACGTATTACCTTTCTTGATGGTGCTCCCCGGGAAGTCATACGTTCCGGCAATGAACTTTTCTTTTCCAGTTATAACGAAGGGGTGACGCAGTTTCAGCATGGCTCATTGATGCCTGTCATTAATAAGTTTCAGTCTGGTATATCTGAACGATTCTATGACTTGAAAATTGTAGGTATTGACCGGGTTGCTGGTCGAGAAGCCGTTTTACTGCTTGTGCTGCCAAAAGATCGTTTCCGTTATGGCTATCAGTTATGGCTCGACCGAAAGTCTTCATTGTTACTTAAATCAGTGCTGGTTGATGATCAGGGTAAAATCATTGAGCGACTGCAGTTTACGTCACTTCGTATTGGTCAGCTCTCAGACGATGTTCTGGCACTTCTGGACCGTAAACCCTCCAGTGTTGATCAAACTATTCACCTGAGAAGCAACCCAGCCAAGGAGGACCTGGAGAAGCCCAGAGTACCCCCGGAATGGGAAACGGGTTGGTTGCCTGATGGCTTTGTGTTGGAAAATAGCAGTATCCGTCCCTCTCCAGTTAGTCAGCACGATGTTGATGCTTTGGTTTTTTCGGATGGTATTGCCACTTTCTCTGTTTTTGTTGAGCAGGATGATACCCGGGTGCTTAGCCAGGCTTCAGAACAAATCGGTGCCCTTTCGGCGGTTTCAAAGATTTACAGAGAGGGTAATCAATACTTCCATGTTACGGTTGTTGGTGATATTCCCCTGAGTACAGCAGAAAGAGTGGCTGTATCTGTGCGTCCGGTAAAAATACAGCCTTGATGTAATGATCAAGTAAGATTGCTGGACTGGAAGGCAGGTTTTTTTTTTATTATTTCGTTACCGATCTATATCAGGTTGTCAGGAATATGATAGAAGAGCAGGGACGAGTTGTGGCTGTAGAGCGTGATTTTGTCTGGGTTGAAACAATCAGGCAGTCCAGTTGTTCAAGCTGCAGTGCCCGAACGGGTTGTGGGCAGCATCTCTCCGAAAAGTACAGGACCGGTTCATCCTTTTCGTATATCAAAGCGATCAGTCCCTGGGTAGTGAAAGAGGGTGACATGGTGATGGTCGGTATACCAGAAGAGTCGTTGTTAAAGGCGTCTTTTCTGATTTATCTCTTCCCGCTTCTACTTATGATGGCTGGTATATGGTTGTCTTCTGTAATGGGGGCAGCAGATTGGTTGCTGCTGCTCTCTGCGGGTTTACTTCTTGTGCTTGGCTTTGGTGCAGTAAGGTTATTGGGGAAGAGATCAGCTGATATGTGTCGTGTTGATGTGGTAAGGGTATTACCCTCTGAAAATTTTCATTTATCGGATGGTTCCTCCGGGCAAAAGCTTTCTTTTGGGCAAAACTGATTTTTCTCGCTTTATTTCTGATGGTAAGCAAATCTGCATGGCCCATGTGGAGCTAATGGAGCAGAGCCAGACTTTTATCACGTAATTATAATCAATATCGCAGGAGTATATGGCTGCGGTGAATCATTTCAATAGTCAAGTACTGGAGAAAACATATTTATGAACAGGGTGTTTTTTCTCTTCAAAAAGTCACTTTATAACGTTGGGTTTTCCCTGCTTTTGTATTTCGTGACACTGGCAAATGCTTCGGCCAGAGATTCCGGTTTGCCTGATTTTGCGGCATTGTTTGAACAGGCGTCCCCAGCGGTCGTTAATATCAGTACTCTGGCCACGCCAAAAGCGAGACAGCCGATATATGGGCTCGGTGGGGAGGAGATGCCTGAAATTTTCCGCCGGTACTTTGGTATACCCCTGCCTGATGAAAGTCATTCCGGGCGTTCCCAGCCGATGTCTCTTGGTTCTGGTTTTATTATCTCTTCGGATGGTTATATTCTGACCAATAATCATGTTATTGATGGTGCTGATCAGATTATTGTCAGACTCAGCGATAAGAGTGAGCGTTCTGCAGAATTAATAGGTGCTGATAAACGTTCGGATCTGGCACTGTTAAAAATTAACAGTGCCCGGAGTCTGCCTGTAGTAAGGCTTGGTGATTCCGAGAGTGTAAAGGCCGGTCAATGGGTGGCGGCGATTGGGTCTCCGTTCAATTTTGAATACTCCATTACCAAAGGCATTGTCAGCGCACTCAACAGAAGCCTTCCCAGTGATTCATACGTTCCATTTATTCAAACCGATGTTCCTATCAACCCGGGGAATTCCGGTGGTCCGCTGTTTAATATGAATGGCGAGGTGATTGGCATTAATTCCCAGATTTTTACCCGTTCTGGCGGGTTTATGGGGCTTTCATTTGCCATACCTGTTGATCATGTGATGTGGGCAGTTGATCAGCTGAAAGAGAAAGGGTATGTAACCCGTGGCTGGCTGGGTGTTGCCATTCAGGATGTGGACCGTGACCTTGCAGAATCCTTTGGTCTGGAAAAGCCAATGGGGGCGCTGATCAGTCAGGTGGTTCCGGGTGGGCCTGCAGACAATGCAAAGCTGCACCCCGGGGACATTATTGTCCGATTTAATGAAAGAGTTATCAGCAGTTCAGGCGTGTTGCCAATGTCGGTGGGTGTGATAAAGCCGGGTGAAAAAGCAAAGCTCGAATATATCCGCAATGGCAAGCGTAAGACGGTTGATGTTGTAGTGGGTCAGCTGCCGGATGAAAATAGTGCTGCTTCTGAACAAAAGGGAGATAAGACGCCTTCCGATAAAAACCCTTTAGGTGTTCAGGTAGCTGAGCTTGATGAAAACTATCGCAGTAAACTCCGCCTGGATGAGGATGTTCAGGGGTTGGTCGTGATCGGAGTTAACCGGGGTGCAGGGCGCTCTATTGGGCTGCGACAGGGCGATGTTATCACAGACCTGAATAACCTCAGTGTAACTACGGTAGCCGAATTCAAAAAAGTTGTGGCCAAACTGCCCAAAAATCGCTCGATCTCAATGCGGGTTATTCGCGGTGGTAACCCTGGCTACATCACCTTCCGGTTACAGGAGTAATCAAATGTGGATGGCACAGTATCTGACCATGGAGTACTGTGCTGACATGTTATAGAATAGTCCGGAAAGATTGATGCAGATCAGACAGGTTTTAATGGCTGCCGGAGCTTTTGCCATAGGCTGAATGGAAATAAGCCTTGCTGTGTACCAGCCTTTAAGTCAGTTTGTTCTGCAGGTCAACTGTCCAGTACAAACCAGTACAAGCCAGTTCAAGACGGTCCCCGCGATTGCGGGGATCGCTTTTTGTGACGTTTTTACAGTAGATGCTATCGTGAGCGACCTAAGCTTAATCAGGAACTTTTCAATCATTGCCCATATTGATCATGGGAAATCGACCCTGGCTGACCGTTTTATCCAAACCTGTGGTGGGCTCAGTGATCGTGAAATGCAGGCCCAGGTGCTTGATTCCATGGAGCTTGAGCGTGAGCGTGGAATCACCATCAAGGCTCAGAGTGTCACACTGGATTATCATGCAAAAGATGGCAAGACCTATCAGCTGAATTTCATTGATACACCGGGGCACGTTGACTTTTCCTATGAAGTTTCACGTTCCCTGGCGGCCTGTGAAGGTGCGCTTCTGGTGGTGGATGCGGCCCAGGGCGTCGAGGCACAATCGGTTGCTAACTGCTACACAGCAATTGAGCAGGGGCTGGAAGTCATGCCGGTGCTTAATAAAATGGACCTGCCCCAGGCAGAGCCGGACCGGGTCTCTCAGGAAATTGAAGAAATTATCGGTATTGACGCAACCGATGCCGTTCGTTGCTCTGCTAAAAGTGGTTTGGGTATTGATGATGTTCTTGAACGACTGGTGTCGACCATTCCTGCCCCTGAAGGTGATATTAACGGGCCACTGCAGGCACTGATCATCGACTCCTGGTTCGATAACTATCTGGGTGTAGTTTCTCTTGTGCGGGTTAAAAACGGCTCATTGCGCAAGGGGGAAAAGATTATCGTTAAATCCACCAAACAGTCTCATGTGGTGGATAATGTCGGTATTTTTACGCCAAAGCGGACACCTACCGGGGTTCTTAAAGCGGGAGAGGTTGGCTACGTGGTTGCCGGTATCAAGGATATCCACGGAGCGCCCGTAGGTGACACCCTGACTCATCTGAAAACTCAGGATGTAGGGGCGTTGCCAGGCTTCAAGCATGTCAAGCCACAGGTCTATGCCGGTCTGTTCCCGGTCAGTGCTGATGACTTTGAAGATTTTCGTGATGCCCTGGAAAAATTAAGCCTCAATGATGCTTCCCTGTTTTATGAGCCAGAGAGCAGTGATGCGCTGGGCTTTGGTTTCCGCTGTGGCTTCCTGGGAATGCTGCATATGGAGATCATCCAGGAGCGACTTGAGCGGGAATATGACCTGGACCTGATTACCACTGCACCTACGGTAATCTATGAGTGTCATATGAAAAATGGCAGTGTGGTGGAAGTTGACAACCCTTCCAGATTGCCTGACCCCGCAGGAATTGATGAGATTCGCGAACCCATCTCCCGGGCCAATATTCTGGTGCCCCAGGAATATCTTGGCAATGTGATTTCTCTGTGTGTTGAAAAGCGTGGCGTACAGAAAGATATGCAGTTCACTGGTGGCCAGGTCTCGCTGACCTACGATATTCCGATGAACGAGGTGGTTCTGGATTTCTTCGACCGACTGAAATCGGTGAGCAGGGGCTTTGCCTCCCTGGACTACTCTTTTGATCGTTTTGAAACCGCTAAAATGGTCCGGGTGGATATTCTGATCAATGGTGAAAAAGTCGATGCACTGGCCGTTATTGTGCACAAGGATCATGCTGTTTCCCGCGGGCGGGTGCTGACGGAAAAAATGAAAGAGATCATTCATCGTCAGATGTTTGATGTTGCCATTCAGGCCGCCATCGGTGGGCAGATTATTGCCCGGACAACGGTAAAAGCCCTTAGAAAGAACGTTACTGCCAAGTGTTATGGTGGTGACGTGAGCCGTAAGCGTAAACTGCTGGAAAAACAGAAGGCCGGTAAGAAACGGATGAAGCAGGTTGGGCGTGTGGAAATTCCCCAGGAGGCTTTCCTGGCAGTTCTAAAGGTCGATAAATAATTTGCCATTGATTTTATTAGAGAAAAACAGCCATGGATTTTAACTTTCCACTGCTATTGGTACTGTCGGTTGTTGTTACAGGTATCATCGCACTTATTGACCGACTCTTTCTGTTACCAAAGCGAAAGGCTGCTGTTGCCAGGCTCAGTGCCCAGGGAGGAGATGATGGCGCCCTTGAGAAACTGGCCAGGGAGCCGACCGTTGTTGAGACCTCCAAGTCTATCTTCCCGGTTTTACTGTTTGTGCTGGTGGTTCGCTCCTTTTTGTTCGAACCTTTTCAAATTCCATCGGGTTCCATGATTCCGACCCTGGAAGTGGGTGATTTTATCCTGGTTAATAAATACAGTTATGGCCTGCGTTTACCAGTGACAGGCACCAAGGTTCTTGCCATTGGCGAGCCTGATCGTGGCGATGTCATGGTGTTTAAACAGCCAGGTAAGGAAAATATCAACTTTATCAAGCGTGTTATCGGTTTACCCGGTGATGTTGTGCGATATACAGGCAAGCGGTTGACGGTAAACGGCCAGGCAGTTCCTGAAGAGTTTGTGGCACAGCTGAGTGATGCCAGATCCGTTTATCGACTCTATAACGAAGGTGATGAAGACAAGCGCTACCGGGTTCGAAAAGAACTGGCCAGTCATGATTTCCGGGCTGAAGGTGAGTGGGTTGTGCCTGAGGGTATGTACTTCGTCATGGGGGATAACCGTGACCGAAGCAATGACAGCCGATATTGGGGCTTTGTTCCTGAAGAAAATATTGTTGGCAAGGCGGTTTACATCTGGATGCACTGGCCGAGCTGGACTCAGCTCCCCGGTTTTAAGAACAATGGGGCGATTGAGTAAAACGCTTAAACGATACAGCTGCTGTAGATATTGACTACCAGCGACGTATTTACTTTTTCCATAGCATTGATCGTGTATTAATGTTTGAACATAACTGGAAAGCTGAAACTCAGTGAAAACGCTTGAACTTGCCCGACTGCAGAAAAAGTTAGGGCATGAATTTTCCAATCAGGGCCTGCTGGCCCTGGCGCTCACCCATCGCAGCTTTGGCAGCCGTAACAATGAGCGGCTGGAGTTCCTTGGCGACTCGATTGTGAACTTTGTTATTGCTGAAGCGCTCTATGAGCGTTTTCCCGATGCCAAAGAAGGTCAGTTGAGCCGTCTTCGGGCTCGAATGGTCCGCGGTGCAACACTTGCCGAACTTGGGCGGGAGTTTGAACTGGGCGATTTTCTTCGTCTTGGTTCCGGTGAGTTGAAAAGTGGTGGCTTCAGGCGGGAATCCATTCTTGCCGATGCGGTTGAGGCAATTATTGGTGCGATTTACCTTGATGCCGGAATGGCCATTTGCCATCAGCGAATTCGCAGCTGGTTTACCACTCGCCTGGATAAACTGACCACGACGGATGAGCAGAATAAAGACCCAAAGACTCGCCTGCAGGAATACCTGCAGGCGCGGCAGCAGTCACTGCCAAAATACCAGGTGACAGACATTCAGGGTGAAGCGCATGATCAGCACTTTTCAGTAATTTGTGTACTGGAATGTCTGGATGAGCCGTCAACGGGGGAAGGGTCGAGTCGTCGTGGTGCTGAACAGCAGGCGGCCCGCAATGCACTGAAGTTGCTTGGCATTGATCATTAAGTGTGCATTGAGAGTATAGAAGAGTATAGAGAGCAGAAAACAGATGACATCTGATGTAAATTGTGAAGAGCCCACTGCTCATGAATTCAGCCTTTCCGATCCTTCTTCGGAACCCAGCCGCTGTGGCTATATTGCCATTGTTGGCAGACCCAATGTTGGTAAATCAACTCTGTTGAACCATCTTCTTGGACAGAAGCTTTCTATTACCTCCCGCCGCCCTCAGACCACCCGCCACCAGGTGCTTGGCATCAAGACGGAGCAGGGGGTTCAGACGGTCTATGTTGATACGCCGGGTATGCACAAGGTTCAGAAAAAAGCGATCAACCGTTATATGAACAAGGCAGCCAGCAGTGCCCTGGCAGGTATCGATGCCATTGTTTTCGTGGTTGACCGCCTTACCTGGAATGAAGAGGATCAGATGGTCCTTGAAAAAGTAAAAAGCGCCCGCTGCCCGGTAATTCTTGCTGTTAATAAAGTCGACAAGATCACGGACAAGGCTCAATTGATCCCGCATCTTGAGTCTCTGTCGGCCAAAATGGATTTTCATTCGGTGGTGCCAATCTCTGCGCAGCACGGCCACAACCTGAAACAGCTGGATGAAATGATTACCCGGCTGATCCCGGAAGGCGTCCATCACTTTCCTGAAGATCAGCTGACTGACCGCAGTTCGCGTTTTCTTGCTGCTGAGCTGGTGCGGGAGAAGGTTATGCGTCAGCTTGGTGATGAGCTGCCCTATGAAGTGACGGTAGAGATCGAAGAGTTCAAGCATGAGTTGCGCCCGAAAGGTCCACTGTTGACCATCAGTGCCTTGATTCTTGTGGAAAGAGCAGGCCAGAAAGCCATTGTTATTGGCGACCGGGGAGCAAGACTGAAGAAAATCGGACAGGAGGCCCGCAAAGACATGGAACATATGTTCGATTCAAAAGTCATGCTGAATCTCTGGGTTAAGGTCAAGGCAGGCTGGTCTGACGATGAGCGTGCCCTGAAAAGCCTTGGGTATGATCATAATTTATGACTGACCTGTGATAGACAATGAATTTCATAAAGCCTGGTTGCTTCATCGACGCTCTTATAAAGAGCGCTCAGTCATCGCTGAGTTTTTAGTGGAAGGTCATGGTCGTATGGCTATGGTGGTTCGTGGAGTACGGCAATCGAAGTCCCGGTTGGCTTCACTGTTACAGCCTTTTCACCAGGTGCTGGTTCGCTGGAAAGGGCGAGGCGAGCTGAAAACCCTGGTTGACCTGGAGCTTGATCGTTTTACTTTTCTTACGGGTGAACGGCTCTATTGTGGGTTCTATGCCAATGAGCTGTTGATGAGATCCATGATTCCGGGGCAGCCGGTCGATGGCGTGACGGATTTATACCGGGACACATTGGCCCATCTTAATCAGAACGCCCCTCTTGAGCCTTTGCTCCGGTCATTTGAACTGGATTTACTGGAACTGTGTGGTTATGCCCCACCGCTTGACTGGGATGCACTCAGTGGTGATCCGTTAAAAGACGGTATGGTTTACCGCTTTGAACCTGGGCATGGGCTGGTTCCGACCAATGGTCGAATAGGTCATCATGATAGACCATTTTGTTACCCTGCCGCGTTGCTTAAAGCACTGTCGGCCAGGGATTTCGGCAATGCTGATTTCTATCCGGGTTTCAAGCGGTTCACCAGACAGGCCATGAACCCCCTTATTGGGGACAGGCCTTTGCAAAGCCGAATGCTATTCACCAACAGGAAGCGCAACTTGTCAGATCCTCAGTCATTAGTAGAAAATGTCGCTTTCTCCAGCTCTTGATAGCTACTGTAATCCATGAGCGACATTTTATACAACGGGAAGGATAATTCATGATTCCTCATCAGCGTATTTTGCTGGGTGTCAATATTGATCATATTGCAACTATCAGGCAGGCCAGGGGTATTCGCTACCCTGACCCGGTTCAGGCGGCAATTGAAGCTGAGGAAGCCGGGGCAGATGGGATCACACTGCACCTGCGCGAAGACCGCCGGCATATCCAGGATCATGATGTATTCCGCATTCGTGATGTCTTGCAGACACGAATGAATCTTGAGATGGCAGTGACCGATGAAATGGTTGGTATTGCTGAAAAGCTCAAACCGGAACATGTCTGCATGGTTCCGGAGAAGCGGGAAGAAGTCACCACTGAAGGTGGACTGGATGTGAAAGGCCTTTTTGATAGCGTGGCTCCCGCCTGTGACCGCCTTGGAAAACAGGGTATTGAAGTCTCACTGTTTATTGATCCTGACAGGGATCAGATTGAAGCAGCTGTCAGGGCAGGAGCGCCTGCTATTGAACTGCATACCGGTGCATATGCTGATGCTTCAACAGCTGAAGTCATGCAGGACGAGCTTGACCGTCTTAGAAATGCTGTTGTGTTTGGCCTGGAACAGGGGCTGATCGTCAATGCAGGCCATGGCCTTAATTATCAGAATGTTGAGCCTGTCGCACTCATTGCCGGTATCAATGAACTGAATATTGGCCACTCGATCATTGCCCGCGCACTGTTCACGGGTTTGAAACCAGCGGTCCGGGAAATGAAAGCGCTTATGTTGGCAGCTGCACGGAATGCATTTTAAGTGATTATTGGTATAGGTACAGATATCGTACGTATCGATCGAATAGATCGTTCACTCAGTCGGCTGGGTGATGCGTTTGCCAGAAGAATCCTTACTGACTATGAATGGTCACAATGGCAGGAGCGCTCATCCTCTGCTGCCTGGCTGGCCAAGCGATTTGCGGCCAAGGAGGCGGTCGCCAAGGCCTTTGGAACCGGTATCGGTAAACTGTCCTTCCAGCACATAGAGGTGAGAAATAACGCTGCCGGGACTCCCGAACTTTTATTATATGGCTTCGCTCTTGAACTGCAGCAGCAGCGTGCGGTTAAGTGGCTGCATCTCAGCCTCTCTGACGAGCAGGATAATGCGATTGCCTTTGTTGTGCTGGAGAGCTGATATAGCTCTCTTTCCAATCGCATTGTCAGAGGCTCATCACTTTTTTTGATGCGCTTGAATAATAAAGTCTACGTAAGTTATATGTCCATGGAATATCCGACAGAATATCCCACAATAGAGTCGATTATTGGCAATACCCCTCTGGTTCGTTTGCAACGTATGCAGGGCGAAAGCTCCAATACCCTGTTACTCAAGCTGGAAGGACAGAATCCGGCCGGTTCCGTAAAAGATCGCCCGGCCCTGTCCATGATTGCAGAGGCTGAAAGCCAAAATGCCATCACCCCGGGGGACACATTAATCGAAGCCACCAGTGGTAATACGGGAATAGCGCTTGCCATGGCAGCGGCCATTCGGGGTTATCGGATGATTCTCATTATGCCGGACAATATGAGCGCCGAGCGTCGTTTAGCCATGAGTGCCTATGGTGCAGAACTGATTCTGGTCAGTGATGGAATGGAAGGGGCCCGGGATAGAGCATTGGAAATGCAGAAGCAGGGCCTGGGAAAAGTGCTTAACCAGTTTGCCAATCCGGATAATCCCCTTGCACACTATGGGACGACCGGCCCCGAAATCTGGCAGCAGACCCGGGGTACCGTTACGCATTTTATCAGCTCTATGGGCACTACCGGAACGATTATGGGGACCTCCCGTTATCTGAAAACGATGAACCCAGCCATTCAGATTGTTGGCCTGCAGCCGGAAGAGGGTGCTCAAATACCGGGTATCCGTCGTTGGAGTCCCGAATACCTGCCGGCGATTTTTGACCGTTCTGCCATTGATGAAGTGATGGATATTGGCCAGACAGAGGCTGAAGCATGCATGAGGCAGCTGGCTCGTGAAGAAGGCATATTCTGCGGTGTCTCTTCAGGAGGCGCAGTCGCTGCAGCCCTGAGACTTTCGCAAAAGGTTGAGAATGCCACTATTGTTGCGATTATCTGTGACCGCGGTGATCGTTATCTTTCAACCGGTGTATTCCTGACGCAGGAAAATGGTTAACCAGTTTCTTTGGTACATGATTGATATTTCAATGTATGAATCTGAGTTTGTTGTACTCCATATCCAATGTAGAATTCGGCTTTTAAACGGCTATGGGCTATTGATACCAGCTTATGCCAATCGGTTTATACCAAAATAGTTTCAAGAGAATGTTGGAAATACTCTATGCGTTTTAAACGTGCTACCTCAAATCCCTTTTTTCTTAATGAGGATGTGCGTATTGACGGGCTTTCCCACGATGGTCGTGGGATCGGCCGTTACCATGGGAAGACCCTCTTTGTTGACGGGGCGCTGCCCGGTGAAACCGTTCGTGTTCAGGTTCTGGAAGATAAGCGGCGTTTTATGAATGCCCGTGTAAAAGAGGTGCTGTCGGTATCGCCCTCGCGCTGTGAACCTGTCTGCTCTCATTTTCGTCAGTGCGGGGGCTGTAGCCTGCAGTACTGGTCTCATGAAGGGCAGCTTGACAGCAAGCAGCACATCGTCCTGGACCAGTTAAGGCGTTTTACCCGTGTTGTGCCTGAGCATATTGAGGAACCCCTGGTGTCTCCTCCCTATGGGTATCGTTACCGTTGTCGTTTTGCCATGCGCTGGCGTAAGGGCAGGTTGAGTCTTGGGTTTCGGGAAAAGGGCAGTAATAACATTTGTGAAATTGATGAATGCCCGATTCTGGCGGAGCCTTTGCAGGCGATGCCCCAGCTGCTTAAGTCATTTTTGCCAACGCTGAAAGGCCGGGAATCTATTTCCCATGGGGAGTGCTTTCTGGCAGAGCAGGGGCGTGGGTTACTATTGCGTCATATTCGTCCTCTGTCGGAAGAAGATCAAACGCTGTTGAAAGCCTTTGCCTCAGCTCATCAGCTATTTCTGTATCTGCAGGGCAGTCCGGACAAAATCCAGCTTTTACACCCCGCCATGCCTGACGAAGGCGCCCCGGTGGCATTGCATTACTCGCTCCCGGAATCAGGCGTGAAGCTGTACTTCCGACCGCAGGACTTTACCCAGGTCAACCGGGTGATCAATCAGGCGATGGTCGAGCAGGCATTACAGTGGCTTACTCCGACAACATCCGATAAAGTGCTTGATCTGTTCTGTGGTCTGGGTAATTTCTCTTTGCCACTGGCGAAAAAGTCAGGCCATGTTACGGGTGTTGAGGGTTCACAGAGTTCGGTTGAACAGGCGAAAAGAAATGCTGACCTGAATGGGTTGAGTAATGTCAGTTTTTACTGTGCAGATCTGTCCAGTGATTTCACTGGTGAATCCTGGGCAAAAGAACATTACGACATCGTGGTTCTGGATCCACCCAGGGCCGGTGCGGATTTCATGATCGAGCAGCTGGCCTGCTTATTGCCAGACCGATTGTTGTATATTTCCTGCAATCCGGCAACCCTCGCAAGGGATGCCGGGAGTCTTGTCGCCTATGGTTTCAAGCTTGAGCGTTTGTGCGTTATGGATATGTTTCCGCAAACTGCTCATGTGGAGTCTATGGCGCTTTTTATCAGAGCGTAGATTACCAGAGCGTAGATTATCAGACAGTAATTTATTGGAAAGCAGTCTATTAGTTGTTGCTTTCAGATAGTAGCCTTAAGTCCGACACCTGACCGGGGTTTTCAGTACCGGTGACAGGGCATTAATTTGTATAGAAAAAGAGACGGAATGGAATAGATGGTCAAGGTCAGAGAGGATCAGCCTCAGCACTTCGACGGCAGTGTCGACCTGGGTGCCTGGCTGAATCGCCTGCAGGAACGTTATGGTGTTGGTGATACTGATAGCCTGAGGGAGGCCTGTGAGCTGGCTCAACAGGCTGAGCTGCTGGCATTGCAGCAAAGCGCTGTTGATGACACGGTCTGGCCTACGGGAAAAGGGTGTTTCCGAACCGGTCTGGAAATGGCGGATATCCTTGCTGAGCTGAAACTGGATATGGATACCCTGGTGGCTGCTGTCCTCTATCGAGCTGTCCGTGAAACCAAACTGTCTCTTGGCCAGGTTGAAGAGAATTTTGGCAAGGTGGTTGCCGGTCTGATCAAGGACGTTCAGGGCATGGCGGCCATCAGCACTATCCAGAATCCCAGAAGGCAGGTTCTGGATCATCGTCAGGACCAGCTGGAAAAAGTTCGCAAGATGCTGGTTTCCATTATTGACGATGTCCGTGTTGCCCTGATCAAACTGGCTGAGCGAACCTGTGCTATCCGTGCTGTTCAGCATGCCAGTAAGGAGAAACGACAGCGGGTTGCCAGGGAAGTTTTTGAAATCTATGCGCCGCTGGCTCACCGGCTGGGTATTGGTTATATCAAGTGGGAGCTGGAAGACCTCTCCTTTCGTTACCTCAAACCCCATGACTATAAGAAAATAGCCAAGCTGCTGGACGGAAAACGGCTTGATCGCCAGAAATACATAACCGATGTTGTCGATACTCTGAAAAGATCGCTATCGGATGCCCGAATCGAGGGTGATGTCAATGGACGGGTGAAGCACATTTACAGTATCTGGCGGAAGATGAAGCGGAAAAACGTCGATTTCCGTGATCTCTACGATATTCGTGCCGTTCGTATTCTCACCCATGAAGTCCGTGACTGTTATGCGGCACTGGGGGTGGTGCACTCTCTCTGGAATCATATTCCCAAAGAGTTCGATGATTACATTGCCACGCCGAAAGAGAATGGTTACCGCTCCCTGCATACGGCGGTGTTTGGCCCTGAAGGCAAAACGCTTGAAGTTCAGATACGTACCCATGATATGCATGAGGAAGCAGAGCTTGGGGTTTGCGCTCACTGGAAGTACAAGGGCACTGACGTTAATAGCCGCAGCGACAGCTACGAGGAAAAAATCTCCTGGCTGCGTCAGGTAATGGAGTGGCATGAAGACCTCGGTGATCTGGGTGAACTGGGTGGTCAATGGCGTGCGGATGTAGAGCCAGACCGAATCTATGTGTTTACCAAAGATGGGCATGTGGTTGATCTGTCGGTGGGAGCGACCCCTATCGATTTTGCCTACCGGATTCACTCTGAAGTGGGGAGTCGCTGCCGAGGTGCGAAAGTTGCCGGTCGTATTGTACCGTTAACCCATAAACTGAAAACCGGGGATCAGGTCGAAATTCTTACTGCTCCGAATGCCCATCCCAGTCGGGACTGGTTGAACCCTGACCTTGGCTATGTCACTACCAGTCGTGCCAGGGCCAAGATCACCAGCTGGTTTAAAAAACAGGATCGGGATGCCAATATCGCCGATGGTCAGGGCCTGCTGGAATTGGAACTTAAACGTCAAGCGTTGCATGGTGTGAATTACGCCGAGCTTGCCCAGGCTGTCAACTGCCTGTCACCCGATGATATGTTTGCGGGTATTGGTGCCGGTGACATAAAGCTTCGTCACGTGGTTTCACTGGCACAGAAGCAGGTTGCACCAGAAGAAGAGAAGACGTTTGAAATTCGCACCAAACCACAACAGGAGCGATTATCGGACAGCACCATTACCATTGATGGCGTTGGTAATCTACTGACTCAGATGGCGGGTTGCTGTCAGCCGGTGCCAGGGGACCAGATCATCGGTTATATTACCGTCGGACGTGGTGTCACGATTCACCGGGAAGACTGTAACACGGCACTGGCTTTGCGTAGTCGTGAGCCTGAGCGCCTGATAGAAGTTAACTGGGGAACCCGGCCTGACTACAGTTATCCTGTTGACGTCATCATTACGGCTTATGACCGCCCGGGCCTGTTAAGAGACATTACCGTGGTATTGGCTAATGATAAGGTAAATGTTCTCTCTTTGCAGACCCGTACCAGCAAAGAAGAGCATTTAGCCAGTATGCTGCTGACCATGGAAGTGCCAGGGCTGGAGAGCCTGGGACGCATTCTTGCCAAAATCAGTCAGTTACCCAATGTTATTGATGCCGTTCGTCATCGTAAAATGAGTTAAGCTATTCAGTCCGTTCCCACGCCCTGCGTGGGAACACCATCTTATTTAAAGCACTTAAACACCTGCAGGAGTCTGGTTTGTCACATTCCATTGATGATCTGATTATTTTGATGGCCAGACTCAGAGACAGAGAACATGGTTGTCCATGGGATCAGAAACAGACCTTTGCCACCATTGCCCCCTACACATTGGAAGAGGCCTGTGAAGTCGCCGATGCCATTGAGCGGGAAGATTACGACAACCTCAGGGAAGAACTGGGTGACCTGTTATTCCAGGTGATTTTTCATGCCCAGATGGCCAGGGAGAGCGGCTTTTTTGACTTTTCCGATATCAGCGAAGGGTTATTGGCAAAGTTGTTGCGTCGACACCCTCATGTCTTTCCTGATGGTAGCCTTGAGTCGTTTGCTGTTGGCCAGAAGCTGACGCCTGAACAAGTCAAACAAAAGTGGCAGGAAATAAAGGCTGAAGAAAAAAAGCAGAAAGGGCTGAAAAAGAGTCACTCCGCTATGCCTGATGATTTGCCGGTCATGTTGCCAACCTTGCAGCGTGCCGAAAAGATTCAGGCGGCAGCAGCAAGGGTGGGGTTTGACTGGCCAGAACCGGAGCCGGTGTTTGACAAGATTCACGAAGAGCTGGATGAAATCCGTGAAGCCAGAAGCGAAAGCCGGGAGCGGATTGCGGAAGAGGTGGGTGACCTGTTATTTGCCTGTGTCAATCTTGCCAGGCACCTTGGTGTTGATGCCGATATGGCATTGCGCAAAGCCTGCTGCAAATTTGCTGGTCGGTTCAGGAAAATGGAGGCCCTTGCCGCAGAACATGAGGAATGTTTTGAACAGTTGACGCTGGAAGAGATGGAAAGCTACTGGCAGCAGTGTAAGTAATCTGCTGATGATTCGTCTTGCCAAATTCATTGCTGATGCTGGTTGTTGCTCGCGGCGTCAGGCCTCACGACTGATTGACAGTGATCGTGTGCTGGTCAATAACCGGCCAGGATTGCATATTGATCGAGTAACCGACAGTGACTGTGTAACGGTTGATGGCCGGGAGCTGAAATCAGCAACCGCAAAAATATATTTTCTTTACAACAAGCCGATCGGCGTTGACTCCATTTGTGATGTCGGGAATCCAGCCAGCATTATTCACCACTTACCTGTGCTGAATGGAAATATGCGTGTTTTCCCCGTTGGCAGGCTGGATAAAGACTCCCATGGTTTAATGTTGCTGACCAACCATGGCGAGTTATGCCAGACATTGCTACATCCGGATTATTACCATGAAAAAGAATACCTGGTGACTGTCGATAAGCCAGTCACTGAGGCGTTTCTTTTGTCGATGGCGGCAGGTGTCAGCTATGGTGATGTAACCACAAAGCCCTGTCGCATAGGGAAGGCAGCCAGTCATGCCTTTCGGATTATTTTGACCCAGGGGTTGAATCGTCAGATACGGCGGATGTGTCAGGCGCTGGGTTATCGGGTAATGGATCTACAGCGCATTCGTATGGTGAACTTGCTGCTGGACGGTATCGAACCGAATCAGCATCGATGGCTTCTGGACGAAGAAATTTCAGGCCTGCTTCGGGCAACGGGCCATCAATAAGAAAGTGTGTCCCTGTTGTCGGTACCTCAGGTATGGATCCAGGATATCAGGGGGGACACTGTCCGGCTCCGGCTTGAAAAAGCCTGCTCCCTGGTAAAAATACTCAAGGTGAGCGAAGGGATAGCACCAGCAGTTGATAGTGTTGAGGTCATTCAGTGCTGCCCTCAAAAAAAACGAGCCAATACCCTTTCTTTGGGCATCTCTGGCCACCTGGACGCTTCTCAGAAGATAACCCCCGGATTTTGGACTGGCCCTGAGGCCAGCGACAATCTTTTCCTTCGGACAGCGGGCGACCCAGACCCGCTCATTACCCGATGCTTTTCCTTTATGTCCATTTTCTTTAAAAAAACGGTTAACCAGCGGAAAGGCGATCGGGTTGAGCTCCTCAACGGAGAGTGAAGCGGGCTCAGTCATTATTGCTGTTTTTTCCGGATGTTTTCTGGGCGGCTCCAAGAATGCCCCGCAACATATTCAACTCTTTGGCTTCGGGGCGGGCACGGTTGAAAAAGCGACGAAGCCGTGTCATGACCAGTCCCGGATGTTGTTGAATAATAAAATCGATGTCTGTCAGTGTGGATTCCAGGTGTTCATAAAACTTTTCCAGCTCCTGATTCAGAGGGTATTCCTGTTCCGGTTTTTCACCATGCCAGCCGTTCTTTTTTTTCAGCGAAGCTTTGAAGATCTCGTAACAGAGGATCTGAATGGCCGAGGCAACATTAAGTACCGGATACTCCGGATTCGCATCAATGCTGGTATGAAAGTGGCATCTTTCCAGTTCGCTGTTGGTAAGGCCCATGGTTTCCTGGCCAAATACCAGGGCAACAGGGGACTGGCGGGATTCTGAAAGCAGTTTTTCAGCGCATGATTCAGCCCCCAGCATGGGGCGTGAAAAAGAGTGGGTGCGTGTTCTGGCGCTGGTGCCAATGACCAGGGAGCAATCGGCAATGGCTTCATCCAGGGTGTTGAATACCCGGGCATTCTCAAGCACATCCAGCGCCCCGGCCGCCATTGAGTCCGCCTCCGGTGCCGGAAATCGCTGGGGGGTCACCAGGCAGAGGTCACTCAGCCCCATGGTTTTCATGGCCCGGGCTGCGGAGCCTATGTTGCCGGGGTGAAACGTATTGATAAGAATGATGCGAATATTCTGAAGCATGGTGACCAATGGTTAAATTACTGAAGAAGCTGTTCTGTCAGACAGCTTTGAACCACATAGTGAATCTGGCTCGTAATTATAGGGGGGGTAAGTACCTGAAAACCAGCCTGTATGCTCGTGGTGAGTGCCAATCGAGTTATGTACAATGCACTCCACGTCTTCAGTAGCCCGGGAAATACAATCAAAAGATGAGTCAAAGTACGCAAAAGCAGGCCTATCGCTGGTTGTTAAGGCAGATGAGGCCGGCCCGGCAATGGCTGCTTACCTCCATGGTTCTGGGTTTGCTCAATGGAGTCTTGCTGATTATTCAGGCTTCGATCATGGCAGGCATGATTTATCAGTTGGTCATTGAGGATGCAACCCGGGAGGGTTTAACGGACGATTTTCTCTGGGTTCTGCTGCTGGTTGTGGTCCGTGGAGCCTGTGCCTGGGGGCGTGAGTTTTGCGGTTTCCGGGCGGGAGCCTGTGTTCGGGTAGCAGTGCGTCAGCTGCTGCTGGATAAGTTACGCCGTCTTGGCCCCCTGGTTATTGGTGAGCGGCCTGCAGGCAGCTGGTCGGCAGTAGTGGTTGAACAGGTGGAAGAGCTCCAGGAGTTTATTGCCAAATACCTGCCCCAGCTGGCTCTGGCAGTGATGATACCGGCTATTATGCTGGTGGTTGCTTTTCCCCAAAGTTGGGTGGTCGGCATTATTTTCCTGGGAACGGCACCACTGATTCCTTTTTTTATGGTCCTTGTAGGCATGAAAGCCGCCCAGGCCAACCGGAAAAACTTTCAGGCACTCTCTCGTTTGGGGGGCTTCTTTCTTGATCGGCTACAAGGGCTGGAAACGCTCAAACTGTTTCAGCGAACCCGTTTTGCACAAACACAGTTGGCCGATGCCAGTGAAGACTTTCGGATAAAAACCATGCAGGTACTCCGCCTGGCTTTTCTGTCATCCACGGTGCTGGAGTTTTTTGCGTCGGTGTCCATTGCCCTTGTGGCGGTATTTTTGGGGATGAGTTTTCTTGGTCACATTACCTTTGGTGGCGAAGTCACGCTGTATACCGGACTGTTTCTGCTGTTGCTGGCTCCTGAATACTATCAGCCATTGCGTGAG
Organism: Endozoicomonas sp. SESOKO1; assembly: GCF_024606265.1. Lineage (GTDB taxonomy): Bacteria > Pseudomonadota > Gammaproteobacteria > Pseudomonadales > Endozoicomonadaceae > Endozoicomonas. The sequence goes on along the minus strand of NZ_JAHHPP010000166.1, from coordinate 8,777 downwards.
CTGGGAGTTTACTACCATGCCAAAGCCAAAGCGGTAGGTGCGACGGAAGAGATTCTGGACGTATTATCACGGGAGGAACCGGAGGCGCACCGTGGCGGGTTGTCTTTACCACAAGCCATGCCGCTGACCCTGGAAGTAAAAGAACTATCCGTTTCGGCACCCACAAGGTCTGCTGCTGGCACAGAATCGACCGATGAATCAGCAAATAAGCATCATCTTTTACTGGAACGTCTGTCTTTTAAAATTGAGCCAGGAAGTCGTGTCGGTATTATTGGCAGTAGCGGGGCCGGTAAAACAACGTTGATTAATACGCTAATGGGTTTCTGCAACTATCAGGGCGAGATAAAAATAGGGGGGCAATCCCTCGCAGATACTCAGCTTGAAAGCTGGCGCAACGAGATTGCCTGGCTGGGGCAGCAGCCACTGATCATCCACGGTTCCGTTTATGACAATATTGTTTTTGGCAGAGAGGCCTTTGGGCAAGTTGTTTCCCGTGAGCAGTGCCTTGAAGCGCTGGCCAGGGCACAGGGGATGGACATTCTGGCTAACCTGCCCGATGGACTGGACAGTGTACTTAAGGAGCAGGGCGGTAACCTGTCGGTTGGTCAGGCCCAGCGGATTGCCCTGGCAAGGGCCCTGGTGCTGCCGGTACGGTTTTTAATTCTGGATGAACCGACAGCCAGCCTGGATTCAGTCAGTGAGCGCCTGGTGCTGGACGCCCTGGATGCCATACCGGATGAATGCACTGTGATCACCATTACCCATCGAATCAGCCAGCTCAATGTCATGGATCAGATATTGATGCTGGAAAAAGGAAGGCTGGTGGCTGACGGCTCTCCGGCAACGCTGGCCAGGGAAAGTTCTCTGTATCAGCAGTTCATCCACATGAACAGCGGGAGTATGGACGATGAATGACCTGTGGCCTTTTCTGAAATTGTATCGTCAACACTTGGGGTTGTTGTCATTGGGCGTCTTGCTGGCGATAGTTACCTTACTGGCGAGTCTCAGCCTGCTTTCACTGTCTGGCTGGTTTATTACCGCTACAGCCATTGCCGGACTGACCTTTGCCACAGCCCAGAGCTTTAACTTCTTTACCCCGGGAGCAGGTGTTCGAGGGTTTTCCATAGCCCGTACAGCGGCTCGCTATGCAGAACGCCTGGTGAGCCATGATGCTACTTTCCGGTTGTTGTCAGGCCTGCGCAGCTGGTTTTTCAGTAAATTGATTCCCATCTCCCAGGAGCAGCTGGGACAGTATCGTAAGGGGGAGCTGCTTGATCGGCTGGTGGCTGATATTGACGCATTGGATCAGCTCTATCTGAGGTTGGTCAGCCCATTACTGTCTGCGGTCACTGTTGCCCTGTTGTTTTCACTGTTTATCGCCTTTTTCAGTACTACGGTGGCAATGGTGGTATTGCTGGTGATGATGCTCTGGATTATCGCCATGCCCCTGCTGTTTTATGTGCTGGGTCGCAGGACCGGGGAATCAATGGGTGTCAGGCAGGCGCGCTTGCGACAGGAGGTGCTGGATTATCTGCAGGGTATGGCGGAACAGCAGATCTATGGCAGTGATGCCAATAGCCGCGCCACGATGGCTGAATCGGAAAAAAAACTGATTGCTGACCAGTCCCGAATGGCAGTGATGGAAGGGTTCGGCTCAGCCCTGTTTGTTTCCGGCTCCGGTGCGGCGACATTACTGGTATTGTATATTGCCAGTGGTGAGATGAGCACAGGCCTGTTCAGTGGGCCGGTCATGGTGATGATGGTGTTTGGGATGCTGGCCAGTTTTGAAGCGCTGATGCCGCTTCCCGTTGCCTTTCAGTTTTTCAGCCATACGCGACATGCGGCCAGCCGTTTGCGTCAGGTGGTGGACTCACCGGTGGTTGTATTTCCAGAGGAGGCGTCCGCAGAAGTATTAAGGGGTGAGGTTCAGTTTAGGGAGGTGTCTTGTTGCTATGCCAATAACAGCTATGCCAATACCCCGCCAGTCATTAATAAGCTATCCCTGCACATTCCTGCTGGCTGCCGTGTTGCCCTGCTTGGCAAAACCGGATGCGGTAAATCAACGCTAATCAAGTTGTTGAGCCGTGGGCTGGAGCCTAAGGGTGGCGTGATTTTACTGGATGGGCAGGTGATTCAGGGATTTTCAGAACAGGCTCTTTACCGGGCGATAACGTTTGTGCCTCAGAAAACCCATGTTTTCAGTGCGACGCTCAGGGAGAATCTGTTGTTGGCTGCGCCAGCGGCAAGTGATGATCAACTTTTATCCGTCGTTCAAGATTCAGGTCTGGACGGGCTTGCCGCTGCCAGGGAAAACGGTGATGAATTGCTGGATATTTGGCTGGGACAAGGCGGCATTGCATTATCCGGTGGAGAGCAGCGTCGTCTGGCTATTGCCCGGGCTATGCTGAAACCAGCGCCCATACTGGTGATGGATGAGCCGGGTGAAGGGCTGGATGTTCAGAGTGAACAGGCGCTTATGGGTACGGTTTTGCGTCAATTCAAAGACAGTACCATCATTATGATCACACATAAGAAAACTTCCCTGGCAAAGATGGATCAGGTCTTCCGAATGGAAAATGGCAGTCTGATCAATCTGAGATGAGATACCTTGGGCTGTTGATATTTTGTTGTGTGCTCAGCAGGGCTGGTTAACGAAACGTCAATAGGTCCTGGTGCTGTACTGACTTGTACAGGTCTTTTTCAGGCCAGTCTTCTATTAAACTTTTGCGAATCTCAGAACGTTCCTGTTCACTCAACCGGCAAATATCTTTTCCTGCAACGCCTGAATAGTAATGCCACATCCAGGTTTTATTAACTGGGTTGGGAATAATAAAATACCGTCTTCCGTAAAAGCTTTTGGTTTTTTCAACAGAAGCCCGGTCAAAAGGTGACAAACCTTTTTCTTTTAAATCAAAATCATCAAGAAGGTCACCGACAAACAGTCTGACATCATATTTTTTTCCATTGATCCTGCCGGATGTGATGGCTTTTCGCTGGTGTTCTTTGTCACAGCTTTTTTTATTGACTGGGCAGTATTTGGAGCGGTTCAACAGGTTAGTCCGGGTAACTTTGGGGAAGCCATTGTAAACAAGCTGTTTCAAGGTGAGGCTTTCTACATCGCCCTTATGGCCTGATCGGCCGGAAGAGTGTTCCCGGGCCGTTAAATAAAAGATTTCATAACCCAGTGCGGCCGCTTTGTTTAAAAACTCCCTGGCTCCGGGAATAGAGGTAGCTTCAAGCTGCTTTTCATAGTTCCTCATCTTCTCTTCAGGTTCAGTAAATGTTTTACAAAGTGGTGGAGCTAAATGAAACGGAGGGTAGTCTATTAGCGTGCCGTCAATATCAACAACAATCGCCGGATTATTGGCATGGCGGTTTTCGGGGGCTTCAAGGGCCTTGCTGGCAAGGTTATAGGTCTGAAGGGCGGTGGCATTGAAATCTGCAGATTTCCTGATCCAGAGATCAGCCATTATAATGTGCTGCCAGTAGCTCTCGGGAACAGGTACGGGTAACTCTTTGTCGTTAACCTCCTGTATTCGGACCCTGTGTTTTTCTTCAGGACTCAGTGTCCGGTAGTCTTTGCTGATCGCTTCTTCCCAGAATCCGTAAACGGTGTTTGGCAGAATAAACCATTGGGTGCCAAGTTTATCCTGATGCTGACTTACCCACTTTTTCTTTTCAGGATAAAGACCTTTATCGACTTCACCGAGATCCTCCAGCTGGTCACCAAATAGCATGATTGGGTGGTAGCCCGCTTTTATGATGTGCTGTCGTTTGTCCTCCTTACTGAGGGTAACGTTCCTTTCTTCTTGTAGAATGACGTGATTTTCACTGCTGACCGGATAACCCAATTGCTTGAGTTTATTGATAGTAATGGCTTTTACATCGTTGAAACGGCCGCTGATATAGAATATTTCAATGCCCAGGCTATTGGCTTTTTTCAGGAAGTCAACGGATCCTGGCAGGGCCTCGGCTTCTTGATGATTCCACCAGAACCTTGATCGTTCAATGCTCCGGGATTCATTCGTGTCAACCATACTGGTAAAATAAGGGGTGCCGGATATCAGCGTATCATCAATATCAGTAATTATTGCAGGCTTTTTACTTTCAGGTATCCTTTTCAAAATAGCTTCCAGTTGATCCGTCGCGCTGTTGAAACTCTGGTAAAAGTAAGCGGCATATTCTCCTGAATGCTGTTGCCAGTTTGCGGCAATGATAACCTCATTGTTTAAATCTTTCTGATCAAAGCTATTTGCAGGGAATGATTGTGAACTGAGTAATGGTGAAAGTAATAAAGCAGCCAAAACTTTCTTATGTACTTTCTTTTCTACTTTTTTTTTCGTAGGGCGCCGAGTTTTCATGATTCTGATTGTGATAATTCTATTTGTGGTAATAGTGACCGCATCAGAATAGACGAAAAGGCATAAAGTATATGGAAGCGTTTGCTCTCAGTTTAATGACGAATAAGTTCTTTTTTATTGACACTGTCGATAAGACAGTCGTTTGATGCCCTGGCTTTCAGTCAGGGCAGTTGGAGGCATTTTTACTGCTGGGCATGAAAAGCCTGGGCATTGATTTCCTGGCTTTCGTCCCCCATCAGGTAAAGATAAACCGGCATAATGTCTTCTGGCGTTGGCAGTTTTTCCGGGTCTTCCCCTGGAAAGGCAGAAGCTCTCATTGCCGTACGGGTACCGCCAGGATTGATGCTGTTGGCACGCACAGAACTGATACCGTCCTCCTCGTCCGCTAAAATTTGCATCAGGCCCTCGGTGGCAAATTTTGACACGCTATAGGCTCCCCAGTGGGCCCGTCCCCGGTGACCAACTCCGGACGAGGTAAAAATCACCGATGCTTTTTCTGACAGGCGGAGAATGGGCAGCAGCTCCCGGGTCATCATAAAGGCGGAATTCAGATTCACCTGCATGATTCGCAGCCAGGTTTCTGTTGGAAACTGGCTGATGGGTTTCAGCTCACCAAGCAGGCTGGCGTTGTGTAACAGACCGTCAAGCCGACCGAATTCGTTCTCAATGGTTTCTGCAAGATTAATGAAATCGATATCACCAGCACTTTCCAGATTTAGTGGGTAAATGGCTGGCTGTGGCCATTGATTGAGTTCGATTTCATCGTACACCGCTTCCAGTTTTTTAGTATTTCTGCCCAGGAGAATGACGGTGGCACCGTGGCGGGCATAAGTGAGGGCGGCGACCCGGCCAATACCACTGCCAGACCCGGTTACCAGTATGACTTTATCCTTCAGCAGGTCTTTCGGAGCCTGGTAGGTAAACATAATATTACTCCCTGGTTTTTTAGTTTGCTGAGCTATTGTCAGGTGTCAGAAAGTCTGTCAAGCATGAGATTTGTCTTTGATGATTTGCCAGTTGTGCTGTTCAAACCAGCGATGCAGCTGCTGTACATTGTCGATATTCAGGTCTGCACACCACTGCGTGGGATCGTCTCCTTCAGCAATGTAGCCATAATGCGCAGCAACGGTGATCATGCCTGCCTCTTTTCCAGCTTCGATATCACGAAGATGGTCGCCAATATAGACGCTGAACTGTGGTGAACTACCGGACTGTCGGCAGGCAAGAAAGAGTGCTTCCGGGTCTGGTTTCGGCTTTTTGACATCCTCCGGGCAGACAATGGCATGACTGCGCTCAAGCAGGCCAATTTGCCGGATCAATGAGAGGGCATAGGGTCTGGGTTTATTGGTGACAATACCCCAGGCAATATCACGGTGCTCAAGTGCTTCGATCAGTGATTCTATGCCAGGGTAGGGTCGGGCGAAGGATGAACGACTTTGGTCCTGGATATGCCGGTCATAGTATTGCAGAAACAGGGCCCTTTTCTGTTCCAGCTCATCACCGGGCGCAAGATTGAAGGCAAGCTTCATCAGCGCCCGAGAGCCTGCAGAAACATTCTGCCGGATCAAATGGCTATCCATCGCCGGGTGCTGGTGATCAGCCAGCATTTGATTCACGGTAATCACAAAATCCTCTGCGGTGTCCAGCAGGGTGCCGTCCAGATCAAAAAAAACGCCTTCAATGGCTGTCATCATCGTTACTCTTGGTTGTATCAGTCGGTGGTCAGGAGGCTGGCTTTGCACCATAAATCAGGTAATTGACGTCTACGTCTTTCGGGTTGAGCCGGTAGACTCTGGTCAAAGGGTTGTAGGTCATCCCGGTCATGTCATGAACAGTGAGCCCGGCTTTTCTCATGTCCCGACTTAACTCGCTGGGCTTGATAAACTTGTTGTGTTCATGGGTGCCTTTGGGCAGCAGTTTGAGGATGTATTCCGCGCCGACGATGGCAAAAAGGAATGACTTCGGGTTGCGGTTGATGGTGGCAAAAAAGATCTGTCCACCCGGTTTCAGGAGTTTGCTGCAGGCGTTGATGACGGACGCTGGATCGGGGACGTGTTCCAGCATTTCCAGGCAGGTAACTACATCAAACTGGCCGGGCATCTCTTCGGCCAGTTCTTCAGCGGTGATTCGGCGATAGTTGACCTCAACGCCACTTTCCATGCTGTGCAGGCGGGCAACAGACAGGGGGGCTTCGCCCATATCAATGCCGGTGACCCGGGCACCCCGTTGCGCCATGGACTCACTCAGGATGCCGCCGCCGCAGCCAATATCCACCACCTGTTTGCCGGCCAGTCCGACACGTTCATCAATATAATTCAGGCGCAGGGGGTTGATCTCATGAAGCGGCCTGAATTCACTGTCCGGGTCCCACCAGCGGCTGGCCAGTTGTTCAAATTTGGCGATTTCTCCGAGGTCCACATTTTGGGCTGAGCGCATGTCGGGCATGGGTTCTGGTCCGTCAAAGCAGTGTGATTGAAGCAGTCAGGGTTGTTATAGGTGTGGATTATACCGTTAATCCTGCAGCCGACCACAGTGTTGAGTTCTGGGAGTGAGAAATTGAACGTTAGTGATGAGGTTAATGTGATCAGGAAGAGGTAAGGCTGAACCTTCAAGTACAGCCTTATGGAGGTTTCGTTATTGAGACGTTTGTCTGTCAATAGTCAACGCTGTTAATTTTCGAAGGGTTTGAGGCGACTGGGGTCCAGCTTTACTGCTTTGCTTGGTTTGGTTGCTACAACAATAGGCTCATTTTTTTCAGCAGGCACTGTTTTAGTTGGTTTTGTTTTGTTACATACCGCCTCAGCCTTCTCAAGAGCACGCTGGGCAAGTTGTATTTTCTGATTTTCGTCTATTTTTGTACCCTTGTTAATTGCTTCAGATAGTAAATTGACATAGTTTTTCAACAGTTCTTTGTCTTTGACAGACCGTAGCCCATTAAAACATGCAATCTTTACTTTGGGTGGCAAAGAGCTTGCGTAGTCTTCTCCTTCCTCAAGAACTTTCTGAAATTTGTTCGGGTCCAGACCTGCTTGTTTGATGTGTTGAGCGTTTAATATCATGCTAACAATCCTTTGTTGAGTTTAAGTGCCAAGCGTCATTGCTTACTTCAAATCTAGACCGGTTCAGGAAAAAACACAGGTTTACTCTGTCGGCACTTTTTTGACGTTTTTCCTGAAAGCGGTCAGCCGCCCAGTGCCACTGGTGGACAGGCAAAAAACATATTCCCAAAGTGGTTGATGTATCTCGCGAATAAGGCATGAATTGTGGTAACATTGCGGTTTTGAAAATCAATTACCTTAGGCGATCATTCCATTAAGATGCTCTGGGAAAGGGCATTTTTTCTGTTTGGATAAGACCTTATTATCGGTATCCTGATCCACAGAACTGGAATGGATGCTGACCGCTATCTGTTGGCCGTAAGCAAAAGGACGACTGGGTTTCCATGACTGAAATTGCCAAAGAGATTCTCCCGGTAAATATTGAAGATGAACTCAAGCAGTCCTATCTGGACTACGCCATGAGTGTCATCGTTGGTCGTGCCCTGCCTGACGTACGTGACGGGCTTAAGCCCGTGCACCGGCGCGTATTGTTCGCCATGAGCGAATTGGGCAACGACTGGAACAAACCCTACAAAAAATCTGCCCGTGTGGTCGGGGATGTGATCGGTAAATACCATCCTCACGGCGACTCTGCGGTCTATGACACCATTGTCCGGATGGCGCAGCCATTTTCCCTGCGCTACATGCTGGTGGACGGTCAGGGTAACTTCGGCTCCATTGACGGTGACTCCGCCGCAGCGATGCGTTATACGGAAATCCGGATGGACAAGATCGCCCATCAGTTGCTGGCGGATCTCGACAAGGAAACCGTAGACTATGTGCCTAACTACGATGGCACAGAGCAGATTCCTGCCGTTTTACCCACCCGTGTCCCTAACCTGCTGGTGAATGGCTCCGCCGGTATCGCGGTGGGCATGGCCACCAATATCCCGCCTCACAATATGACCGAGGTGGTGAATGGCTGTCTGGCGCTTCTGGACGATGAAGCGCTGACGGTTGATGACCTGATGGAGTACATCCCGGGGCCAGACTTCCCTACCGCAGCGATTATCAATGGTCGGGCTGGTATCCTTCAGGCCTATCGCTCCGGTCGTGGTCGCATCTACATTCGTGCCAGGGCCGATATCGAGCACGATGAAAAGAAAAACAAAAGCACCATTATCGTTACCGAGATACCTTATCAGCTGAATAAGGCACGGCTTATTGAGAAGATTGCCGAGCTGGTAAAAGACCGCAAGATTGAGGGTATTTCCGAGCTGCGCGATGAGTCTGACAAAGACGGCCTGCGTGTGGTTATCGAGCTTCGCCGTGGTGAAAATGCCGAGGTGGTGCTCAATAACCTGTATGCCCAGACCCA
>NZ_JAHHPP010000165.1 GCF_024606265.1 Endozoicomonas sp. SESOKO1 | reverse complement strand
GAGCGCAACACTGGCAGTGTTGAGGTCAGCGGTTCGATCCCGCTTAGCTCCACCATTCTTATCGCGGGAAAAGCTCAGTTGCTAGAGCGTAACCTTGCCATTGTTGAGGCCGCACTTGTTGTGACAAAAATTAACCTCGTTTCCTGCTCCAATTAAAAAAATCAGCCATCAGGGCTGATTTTTTTTAATTGAATCTTCTATCCCTCTGACCTGTCAAACCTGTACCTGCTCTGGATTTCGAGCGGTCCCTGGCTATGGCTATAGCTTGCCTTGACGAGGCAGGGGGCGACACTATCGCTGCTTTTTCAGTGCCTTGAAGCCTTCTTTCAGCAATTCAACCAATTTGTAGTCATTCTTGGCTGCATAAACTTTAAATTCCCTGGAAAACTCGGGAGAGACTCTGAAGCTGAGCCCGACCCACTCATCTTTAGATGCTTTGGATTGCTGTTTATCTTTTTTTGAGGAGGGGTTTTTGGGTTTTGCTTTCTGTCTGGGCATGATTTTTCCACATTCTTTTTGTTGAGGGTTGTGTGATATATCGTCAGCGGTGAAAAACAGTTTAGATAAGACAGCCTCCCTGGCGGGGGCTGGGCTTGAGATGTTCCGGTGACCATTTGAAAAATGGACCCCGGTAGTCTGGACATCATTAGACTCCGGGCTTTACTGAACTGAAGGTGCCATCTATTAGTAGTCATATAACCTCTTTCAATAAACTACAGATAATCAGGTTATTTCCTATGAATAATAAGCTGCCTCATAATTTTTACTTACCAGCCCCCGGGCGGTTCACTGATGATATTGGCCAAACAGGAAGTTCTGGTCGCGACGGGCCAGGTGATGGATCGCAAGCTGGCTTTCAAGGGGGCAGGCGAGTGGCAAAAACATCATTCATCCGTTGTTATCTAGCCTCCGGGGATGGGCGTGACAGGTCTCTATTCAATTTTGGTGCAACCGCAGAGCGAAAAGTTGAAGTTGTTCCAGTTCTGCCAATTCCAGATCAAATTGACAGTGGTTTCAGTGCGTTGAAAATTAATCAACCTGAGCAGGCATTGTTGCATGCGGAGTCAGTGCTGCTGAGAGAGGGTAGTAGTATCAAAATGCTTCGTGATGCGTCTTTGTTGAAAGCGCGCGCCCATTATAATCTAAACCGCTATGAGGAGAGTTATCAGTTTATATCTTCATTGCCTCTCTGGATCCGTGAGGATAAAAGTATTCAAATGTGCCTTGGTCTGGTTTTCCAGCATCTGGGGATGCTGGAGTCGGCAAAGTCGGTGTTAGAGAATTTGTTTTATAACGAGAGTCCTCTTGAGGGTGACAAGTTAAAGCATGGATTGGCGCTTGGGTTTGTTTATCGGCTCATGGGTCAGTTGAATGACGAGCGACTGCATTACCATTGGCTGGCCCAGGAGTTGAGTGGTAAATACAGCGAGCTTGAGAATGCTATTGAGAAAAATGCCAGGTTATTGGCTTCCATTCAGGGGAAGGCAACCGCGTGAAAGTAGTCATCCTGAACGATGCCTGATGTGGGCGATGTGTTGTTGAGGTGAGAGGACACCGGCGAAAGCCGGTGTATGGTCAGTATTACAGTACGTCGATACTGTTCAGATCGCGATGAGCCTGTTCGAGACGGGAGATCATGCTCTCCTGACCGGCACGCAGCCAGACGCGGGGGTCGTAGAATTTCTTGTTTGGCTTGTCAGCGCCTTCAGGGTTGCCCAGCTGGCCCTGCAGGTAAGCCTCGTTCTTCTTGTAATAGTTCAGAATACCTTCCCAGCATGCCCACTGGGTGTCTGTATCGATGTTCATCTTCACGACGCCGTAGGAGACAGATTCGCGAATCTCTTCCAGGGTAGAGCCAGAGCCGCCGTGGAATACGAAGTTCAGGGACTTGGCAGGAATGTCGAACTTCTCTGAGCAGTATTTCTGGGAGTTGTCCAGAATCTTTGGTGTCAGTTGAACGTTACCTGGCTTGTATACGCCATGAACGTTACCGAAGGAAGCAGCGATGGTGAAACGGTGGCTGATCTTGCTCAGGATTTCGTAAGCGTAGGCAACGTCTTCTGGCTGGGTGTACAGCATGGAGCTGTCCATATGAGAGTTGTCCACACCGTCTTCTTCACCGCCAGTACAGCCCAGTTCGAATTCCAGTGTCATGTCCATCCTGGCCATACGCTTCAGGTATTCGGCGCAGGTAGCAACGTTTTCTTCCAGAGACTCTTCAGACAGATCGAGCATGTGAGAGGAGAACAGTGGTTTGCCGTGTTGCTCGTAAAACTCTTCTCCTGCAGTCAGCAAGGCGTCAATCCATGGCAGCAGCTTGCGGGCAGCGTGGTCAGTGTGCAGGAGTACCGGGATGCCGTAAGCTTCTGCAACTGCGTGCACATATTTTGCACCGGCAATAGCGCCCAGGGCACCGGCAGGGTCAGTCTTGAGGCCCTTGCCTGAGAAGAAAGACGCGCCACCATTGGAGAACTGAATGATAACTGGAGACTTAACCTTGGCCGCAGCTTCCAGAACTGCGTTGATTGAATCGGTACCAACAACGTTCACTGCCGGCAGCGCAAATTCACCGGCTTTGGCAGCATTAAAGATTTTCTGAACGTCATCACCGGTAACGACGCCTGGCTTTACCAGGTCCAGGATTTTTTGGGACATGTGACTGATCCTTCCTCGATCAAGGGTTAACAGTGTGTTTCAGTTTGAATGCTGTGTCTGGTCAGGATTTCTTTTGTTACAGCCCAGGCTCAATGACGGGGACGAATCATTCGTCATTTTATGATCAGGGCTAAAAAATTCCGGTTTAGACACTTCAAATTCTCGCTAATGATACGGAAAGGTTACAACAGGTAAAGCCTTTTTTCCTAATGAATAAAAAACTATGGCAGTGAGATCTTATAACTGTTGTTTATTGCTGTTTGCCTGTGTTCTTGTCTGGTGCGGTTGTGTTTTTCCAGTGGCCTGATGTTGAAAATATTTTTTCAGTTTATTGGTGTTTATTGAGAATGCTGTTTTTTATCGGCCTTTGCGGGTGGGGTAAGTATGGAAAAAAGCATGTCAATGTATGAATGCTGTTGATCTATTTTGATGCTCTTTTGGCAAAAAAAATCAATAGTGGTTTCTTGATTTGAATCAGTATTTTTGCGGTTTTCTTGTGTTGTAATAATGAAACAGCAAACGTCATATTTCTAATTTGAAGATTTAATTTATTTTAAATTGTTTTTTGGAATATAAAATTTTGCGCTGTTCGAGAAGTCTGCAAAGGCTGATGCCTGCAATTTTATCGAAATAGAGAATTTACCAATAACTGGCAATGGTCAGGCATTAATACTCAGGATCCACTATCTTGAGCTATCTTGAGAATGTTGAAATAGAAGACGGAAATCTGATGATTGCCAGTTTATCCAGTTTATTAAATAGCATTTCCATTCCGGGCAAAAATATAAAATGAACAGCCTCGGAATTATAGATGGTTTTTAAAGGTTATCTTCGTTAACTACTAGAGGACGATAATCATGGCCGGAAAAAAGCAGGCTGAAAAAACTGTAAATAAAGATGCAGTTGTTCAGGATGTTGACGCTCAGATTAATGCATTAATTGAGCGGGCAATGGTTGCAAGGGAGAAATTTCTTAAGCTGACCCAGGAAGATGTCGACAGGGTCACAAAAGCCATGGCTCTGGCAGGTCAGGCTGCTCATATGGAGCTGGCCCGGATGGCTGTTGAAGAGACCGGCCGCGGAATCATGGAAGATAAGGTGACCAAAAACATCTTTGCGACCGAGTACGTTTACCACTCCATCAAATACGACAAGACCGTAGGCGTTATTGAAGATAACGCTGAAGAAGACTTCATGCTGGTTGCCGAGCCTGTAGGCATTGTTTGTGGTGTTACTCCGGTGACCAACCCGACATCCACCACCATGTTCAAGTCCATTATTTCGACCAAAACCCGTAACCCGATTATTTTTGCCTTTCATCCTTCTGCTCAGAAATGTTCCAGTGAGGCTGCCCGGATTGTTCGTGACGCAGCGGTTGCGGCCGGTGCACCTGACGACTGTGTGCTGTGGGTTGAGCACCCCTCCATTGAAGCCACTCAGAAGTTGATGACGCACCCTGAAGTTGCCGTCATTCTGGCGACTGGTGGCTCCGGCATGGTTCGGGCGGCCTACTCTTCCGGCAAGCCTGCGCTGGGCGTAGGTTCAGGTAACGTACCTTGCATTATTGACCAGTCTGCAGATATCAAACAGGCCTGTAATGACCTGGTAATGTCCAAGAGCTTTGATAATGGCATGATCTGCGCCTCCGAGCAGGCTGCGATTGTGCATCAGGCGGTCTACAAAGAGGTCGTCAAAGAGTTGAAGTCTCAGAATGTTTACTTCACTACGCCGGAGGAAACCAGCCGACTGGCTGAAGTTGTCATTCATGACGGGCATGTCAACAGTAAGATTGTTGGTATGAAGCCGTCTTATATTGCAGGGCTCGCCGGTATCAAGGTGCCTGAGAATACCCGTATTCTGGCCGCAGAAATTGAGGGCGTCGGACCTGAGTTCCCACTGTCCCGCGAAAAGCTGTCTCCCGTCCTGGGGGTGCTCAAGGCTAAAAATGTCCATCATGCCATTGAGCTGGCGGATCAGATGCTGAACTTTGGCGGTCTTGGACACTCTGCCGTCCTGCATGCCCAGGATAACCAGGTGATTGATGAGTTCTCCCTGGCCATGAAAGCCGGTCGTATCATTATCAATTCACCCAGTACCCACGGTGCCATTGGTGACATTTACAACACCAATATGCCCTCCCTGACTCTGGGTTGTGGTACCTACGGTGGAAACAGTACCACCTCCAACGTATCGGCCGTAAACCTGATCAATGTCAAGCGTGTCGCCAAGCGCCGGGTCAATATGCAATGGTTTAAACTGCCCAGAAAGATCTACTTCGAAGCCAACTCTCTTCAGTACCTTGAAAAAATGCAGGACATTTCTCGTGTATTTATCGTTACTGATGAGATTATTCAGTCCCTGGGTTATGTCGATAAAATCCTCTACCACCTGAGAAAGCGTGCCACACCGGTTCAGGTTGAAATTTTCAATCAGGTTGAGCCTGACCCAAGCCTGGAAACCGTTCGCAATGGTGCCCGGGAAATGGCGCGGTTTAATCCGGATGTGATCATTGCCCTGGGTGGTGGTTCACCGATTGATGCGGCCAAGGGCATGTGGCTTTTCTATGAACAGCCAGACGCTGACTTTGCCGGTATGGCCCAGAAATTCCTGGATATCCGCAAGCGTGTCTATAAATTCCCACATCTGGGTAAGAAGGCGAAGCTGGTTGCGATTCCGACCACTTCCGGTACCGGTTCTGAGGTAACATCGTTCGCTGTTATTACCGATAAGGAAAAAGGCGCCAAGTACCCACTGGCTGACTATGAGCTGACTCCGGATGTGGCGATTATCGATCCTAACCTGGTACTGACTGTTCCAAAGAAAGTGGCAGCAGACACTGGCCTGGATGTGCTCACTCACGCCATGGAAGCTTATGTGTCCATCATGGCTTCAGACTACACCGATGCCCTGGCGATGAAAGCGATTCAGCTGGTCTTTGATTATCTGCCAGAGTCTTATGATACCGCAGACAAAAAAGCCCGGGAGAAAATGCACAATGCGTCCTGTATGGCCGGGATGGCTTTTGCCAACGCCTTCTTGGGGGTAAACCATGCCATTGCCCACAAGCTGGGTAATGAGCTGCATATTTCCCACGGTCAGGCTAATGCCGTGCTGTTGCCTCACGTGATTGAGTATAACGGCTGCCCTAACCCAACCAAGGTAGCGTCATTCCCGAAATACCAGTACTACATTGCCCATGAGAAGTATGCTGAGATTGCCAAAATGCTGGGCTTGCCCGCCAGGACTCCGGAAGAGGGCGTTAAATCCCTGGCCAATGCGGTCCGTGATTTGATGAAGCGACTGGATATGCCTCTGTCTCTTCAGGAAATTGGTGTCGATGAGTCTCTGTTCAAGAGTAAAATCAGCATGCTGGCTAACCACGCCTTTGAAGACCAGACAACAACGGCCAATCCTCGTTTGCCATTGATTTCTGAGCTGGAAGAATTGCTCCTTAAGGCTTACTACGGTAAATAACCTTCGACTGAAATATGTCGTATGCCTCTAACCAGTCTTTGGTTAGAGGCATTTTTTTTAGCCTGGAAAAAGGCCATTCGATCGAATTTAGCCAGTTTGTGTGCCTGATGAATTAAAACTCACTGACTTCTGAAGGTCGGCCCCGATAGAATCCAGTATGCTGTCAGTTTGTCCATGAAAGACTGACCTGCATCTTTTGCCAGCTCTGGATTTTTCTTTGGTTTGTTCCTAGATTTTTTCTTTATAAATACAGGCACAGCTAATAGATAAAATAATAACTGGATAGATTTAGTGGGGTACAAAATAGGTGATTACAAAAAATTTACATTTTTTTTGGACGGTAAAAGTACCGGGATTTAGTGGTTTCCAGCTTACTGCCCTGTAAACAAGTTTGCTTTGGTGTTGTTTTTTGATGATGTGGAAAAGTAATCCCTGTTGGTGCACTTGTTAATATTTAATCTTGCTTAAGTTTGGATTTTTTGATTTTTTTGTTATCAGCCCTGAATTACAACGGTTTTGAGATGTTTTGGGTTTATCTCTTGAGATTTTTATGCGATTAGAGTCGTTATTATATTGTTGAGATATTGAGATATATTGTCGAATAGTTCCATAGAGTCTTGTGTTTAAAACACTGTGGTTATTGATGGTTGTTCATATTTGATAATTTCGCTAAATGTGATTTGCGTTGAAAGAAGCGGGGAGAGGGGCTGTAACAGGCTTGACTAGCGGGCTTACAGTCCGCATCATCACAATAGGTAAAGGTTCTGATCTGAATGTATGAATCGCAACGGATGTTATTGGTTGGCTAAGACAGAGTCACAAGGCGGTTCGGTGAGAGTACATACAAAAAACCGGAGTTAATCAAAATACTCTTTTTGAAGAGCATGTTTTTGAAAAGCATGCTTCTGAAGAGCATGGCGGCTTTGCTGAATTCCGGTTTTTCGATCAAACTCTATATCACACTGGTGACGTATGAAACTAGCCGGTGGCTTCGACAAACGGTTGATCCCGGATGAGATACGGTGTGAGATTGTGTGTTATGACTTGTTCTTCTTTGCATATTTTTAACTCCGTGCCACCAATAAGTCAACCTTTGTCAGTAAGTTTGCGTGCTTCAGGGATACATGTCCTGTGCAGTGGATTTCGAAATACGACAGCTAACCAGTATTGTGCTTGATTAAGGAGCTACTGTGGCTGGATAAAAGCTGTGATCCGTCGTTAAGTTTTGTGGTTTGGTGTTCGGGTTTTTGCAGTAGGTGTTTTTACGGTGCTGCATTCGCTAAAGAAATCCTTTTTACTAAGAGGAAGGGCGGAAACTCCGCTTTGATTAACGGTATTGGAGACATCATGATCAAGATTGCTATTAATGGCTACGGCCGTATCGGTCGCAACGTACTGCGCGCACTTTACGAAGCTGGCCGTCGCGATGAATACCAGATTGTTGCCATTAATGATTTGGGTGACACCAAAATCAATACTCACCTGACCAAGTACGACACGGTTCATGGCCGTTTCAACGCACAGGTTGAAGAAGGCGAAGGTGCTCTGTTTGTAAACGGTGACGAAATCAAGACTTTCTCTGAGCGTGACCCTTCCAGGCTGCCATGGGGCGAGCTGGGTGTGGACGTTGTCTTTGAATGTACTGGTGTTTTCCGTTCCAAGGATTCCTGTAAGCCACATCTGGATGCAGGCGCCAAGAAAGTTATCATTTCTGCTCCTGGCTCAAACGTTGACGCAACCATCGTTTACGGTGTGAACCACGACACTCTGACCGCAGACATGACCGTTATTTCTAACGCTTCCTGCACCACTAACTGTCTGGCTCCTATTGCCAAGCCACTGAACGATGCCCTGGGCATTGATAAGGGTCTGATGACCACTATCCATGCGTACACTAACGATCAGCGTCTGAGCGATGTATACCACTCTGACCTGTATCGTGCCCGTGCAGCTGCCATGAACATGATCCCAACCGCTACCGGTGCTGCTGCGGCAGTGGGTGAAGTTGTTCCTGAACTGAAAGGCAAGTTCGACGGCATGGCTGTTCGCGTACCGACTATCAACGTTTCCCTGGTTGACCTGAGCTTCGTTGCTGCCCGTGAAACCACCGTTGAAGAAGTGAACGGCATCATTGCTAACGCTGCCAAGTCCAGCCCGGCAATGTCGACGGTTCTGTCTGTAAACTACGAAGAACTGGTTTCCATGGACTTCAACCACAGCCCGTTCTCCTCTAACTTTGATGCTACTCAGACTCGTGTTCTGGGCAACCTGGTCAAGGTTATGTCCTGGTACGACAACGAGTGGGGCTTCTCCAACCGTATGCTGGATACTGCCAAGGCCCTGATGAACGCGTAAGGCATTTTCAAAGATGAACCGGTGAACTGGTGAACCCAATACAGGCTCGTTTAACGGGCCTGTGTTGGTTACGATAAATGAGATGTAATAACCCGAGTCAGACTGTTGGCAAGCTATTGGTAAACAAAGAGAAGACAGTGTTACGGGGCAAAATGGCTCCTATACTTGAACGGCACTTTCTTCTTTTGTTTGCGCTTTTGTTTGCAATCTGTCCAATAAATTTATCCTGCAGGGCAGAGGTGTACAGGTTGTGAACGGCTGTCGTGCACATTATTAATCCATTAAGGCCTGTCGCTTGCTGTAATGACTCCGGAGGGTGGCATAAAGCCTTTAATAGGTTGAAGGCACCCACGAGAGCGGCGGGAACACAAGCGAGAGGATTATCATGCTCAGACGCACCAAAATTGTGGCAACCCTTGGGCCCGCTACAGAATCTGAAGAACAACTGCAAAAGCTGATCGAAGCTGGAGTCAACGTTGTTCGCCTCAACTTCTCCCATGGTGATCCGGAAGATCACAAAGCCCGTGCCAAAACCATCCGTGAAATTGCTGCAAGGCTGAACCGTCCCGTTGCCATTCTGGGTGATCTGCAGGGGCCAAAGATCCGCATTGGCCGTTTCCAGAATGGTAAAATTCATCTTCCTGATGGAGCAATCTTTAACCTGGATGCCAGTCTTCCCATTGATGACGGTGATGAAACCCAGGTGGGACTCGGTTATAAAGATCTGCCAAACGACTGCAAGGTTGGCGACATACTGCTTCTAGATGACGGGCGAATCAGTCTGGAAGTTATGGCTATTGATGGTCCGTGCATTAAAACCAGGGCAATCAATGGTGGTGAACTGTCCAACAACAAGGGCATTAACCTTCAGGGTGGCGGTCTTTCTGCGGCGGCATTAACGGAAAAAGACAAGCAGGACATTCTTCTGGCAGCAGAGCTGGAAGTGGATTATCTGGCGGTATCTTTTGTCCGTCATGCCAGCGATGTTGAAGAAGCCCGTCGTTTGCTCCGGGAAGCCGGGGGAACTGCCGCTATACTGTCCAAGATCGAGCGGGCTGAGGTGGTAAATGACCATGAACTGCTGGCTGAAGTGATTTCTGCATCTGATGCCGTGATGGTTGCCCGAGGTGATCTGGGTGTTGAAATTGGTGATCCTGAGCTGATTGGTGCCCAGAAGCACATGATTAACGAAGCCCGTCGTTTGAATAAACCGGTTATTACGGCCACTCAAATGATGGAATCGATGATTCACAACACCCAGCCAACCCGGGCAGAAGTTTTTGACGTCGCCAATGCGGTACTCGATGGCACTGATGCCGTGATGTTATCCGGTGAAACGGCGACCGGCCAGCGCCCGGATGAAGTGGTTAAGGCCATGAGCCGCATCTGTCTTGGTGCTGAAAAACAGTCTGTTGAATACATGACGGAGCGTCGGGTAGGTAAATTTGCGCATGTTGATGAGGCTATCGCCCAGGCAACCATGTTTGCAGCTAACCATCAGGATGATATCAAGGCCATCGTCTGTCTGACGAAAAGTGGTGCCACACCGTTATGGATGTCCAGAATCAATACCCGCCTTCCTATTTTTGCCCTGACCCGTTACCAGACCACCGAGCGTCGAGTTGCCCTGTATCGTGGTGTGGAGGCAGTGGCTTTTGACAGTGGTATAGAGTACGGTCCAGAAGTCAATGGACGTGCAATTAATGTCCTGAAAGAGCGTGGTCTTCTGGAAGTGGGTGACAGGATTATTTTGACCAAAGGCGAAAGTCAGGAAGTCGAAGGTGGAACCAACACCATGCAGATTCTCAGTGTGAGCTGATCCTGGCTTCAGGCCCTGTTAACCGTGCTGTGTGAATGGTTGTGTAAACAGGGCCTGACTGCAGAACCTAACTTATTATTTCTAATTGCTTTACCAGCATTTAGGCACTTGGAAGGAGAAGAGCCTGGCATGACCGAATTAAAGAGAGTCGGAGTTTTGACTTCCGGGGGAGACGCTCCCGGTATGAATGCGGCCATCCGTGCAACGGTTCGCGCCTGTATTTACTACGGTATTGTTCCCGTAGTGATTCAGGAAGGCTACAAAGGGTTGATCGAGAACCGCATGGAAGTGGCGGATGCCCGTACGGTTGCCAATATTATTAATCAGGGGGGGACCTTCCTGAAATCCGCCCGTTGTCAGGAATTCCGTGAGAAAGAAGGCCGTGTCAAGGCCTACGAAAATGCACGGGCTGCTGAGCTGGATGGCCTGGTGGTGATTGGTGGCGATGGCTCCTTCACCGGAGCCATGCTGCTGGAAGAAGAGCATGGCCTGCCTTGTATCGGGGTTCCCGGAACCATCGATAACGACATTTACGGTACTGACTTCACCATCGGTTATGATACGGCCCTGAATACCGTAGTCGAAGCCATCGATAAGATTCGTGATACGGCAACTTCTCATAACCGCCTGTTTTTCATTGAAGTCATGGGTCGTGATGCCGGCTTTATTGCCCTGAATACGGGTATTGCTTCTGGTGCAGAGGATATCCTGATTCCTGAGCAGGAAAAGACGATTGAATTGTTCATGGACTCTTTGCAGAAGAGCGGCCGTGCAGGCAAAACCTCCAGTATCGTTGTGGTTGCTGAAGGTGATCGCAGTGGTGGTGTTTTTGAACTGTCCCGTGCTGTGGAAGAGAAGTTCCCTGAATATGAAGTGAAAGTGACAGTGCTGGGGCATATCCAGCGTGGTGGCAAGCCTACCTGCTTTGACCGTGTTCTGGCCAGCCGTCTTGGTGTTGCTGCTGTCGAAGCCCTTCGTAATGGCGACAGTGGTATTATGGTGGGGGTTCGTGACCAGCAGGTGGTTAAAACACCGCTGGAAAGGGCTATCAGCAAGCACAACCAGATTGACAATCATCTGATGAGAGTGGCTCAAATCGTTTCAGTCTGATGCTCTGGTGCGCACTGGTGATGACTGCAGTTCTTTAAGACGGAAAGCCTCTGAAAATGAGGCTTTTTGCTTTCTTCCCTGCCGGTATTTGACCGGTCCCGCGTCTGTGAAGTGATCTCATTTCATGAGCAGGCTTCATAGCCGATTGTTGTAACCGCCGCAGGTAATAGTTATGACTATCTTTGACTCTCTCAAAAAAAGTCTGGGTTTTAATTCAAATGAGGGAACCGTCCTGAGGGCGCCTTTGACGGGAAAGATTGTTCCCATAGAGGATGTTCCAGATCCGGTATTTGCCGACAAGGTGGTGGGCGATGGTCTGGCAATTGACCCAGCCGGGAATGTTATGGTCGCTCCCTGTGATGGTGTGATTGGCAAGATTTTTGAAACCAATCATGCTTTCAGCATGGAAACACCCTCAGGCGTTGAACTGTTTGTCCACTTTGGCATTGATACCGTGGAGCTGAAAGGGGAAGGATTTAAACGAATAGCGACAGAAGGGCAGCAGATTAAAGCGGGTGATCCTGTGGTTGAAGTGGATCTCATGTTGCTGAAGGAAAAGGCAAGGAGTGTGGTAACGCCTATTGTTATCTCCAATATGGATGATATCAGTCATCTGGAGAAGTCCAGCGGGGATGTGCTGGCAGGGGTTGATACGCTATTGACTGTCTATATGAAGTGAGTCACTGGCAATAATGGCCAACCGGGGTGGTTTGGCCATTGAAGCAAAGCCTATTCTCGGACAGGCTCCTGGATACCGTCAGTTTTTAGCCATAAATGAAGGGATTTTCATTTGTTGATATCTGGCTATGTCTTCAGCAAATTCTGGCGCATCCTTATTAGCCATTGCCATCTCAAGGTCAGCAGCGTCAATTTTTTTATCAGCACCGACGGCGTTATTGAAGCTTGTAACGGCTGCGTTGAATTTTGCTCTAGCCCGCTGAACATCAATACTGCACGCCATGAAATCATTAGTACCTCGTCGTGTTTTTTGTAAAACATTTTTACACGTTTCCATCTGTTCCAGGGCAGAGCAAAGGGCGTCAAATTTCTTCTTGATGGTTTCTGGATTATGACGGGCCTGTTTTGCTGGTTGTTCAACATTCTTTTCTGCAGCAGGTTTGTCAGTGGCGTCATTTTCAACGTCCGGGCCGGTTTGCTTTGTTGCTAGTTGTGTTGGTTGAGAAAACTGGACAGATCGGGTCTGGATACTGGTTTCCATGGGGTTTGATGAAAAAATGGATGACAGGAATGATTTGACTGTGTTTGCTACCGTGACCTTAAACCGGCCAAAACATCCCTCTGATTTATCGGTTCCCTGCGTTTTGCCGTCGTTGATTGCCGGTGTATGGTTGACAGGTTGATGGCCGCTGCCGACTCCATCCATAGCTGTGTCTCCCTGAAACAATAGAAAATATCTGTGTCGGCCAGCGTGGCTGATTGATGAGGGAAAGCCAGAAGATATAGCGCCATATCTTCTGGTGCATTGGCGGAACTGAAGTTTACATTGATTTCATGGTTTCCTGCATCTCTGTGCGAATATTGTCTGAACGTGGTCCGAAGATGGCTTGCATATTCTGGCCAACCACCACGACGGCTGTCGCCCCCAGCTGTTTGATCCGGTCAATATCGACACTGTCTGTATCGCCAACGGTGACTCTGAGACGGGTAATACAGGCATCCAGATTTTTAATATTGCCTTTTCCTCCAAACGCATTAATCAGGTCAACGGCCAGCTCGCTGGATGACCCAACACTGACTTCACTCTCACTCGCATCTTCGCGCCCGGGTGTTTTCAGGTTAAGTGCCAGGATCAGTACCCGGAAAATAACGTAGTAAAGAACCGCATAGAGCGCCCCGAGTATAATGATCCAGACCGGTTTGGTGGCAATGCCGAAATAGAGCACGTAGTCGATCATGCCATTTGAGAAGGACATGGCCATCTTGATGTCCAGATAGTTGGTGATGGCGTAAGCCATACCAGCCAGCAGGGCATGAATACCATAGAGCAGCGGGGCGACAAACAGGAAAGAAAACTCAATGGGCTCTGTTATACCCGTCAAAATGGAAGTCAGTGCTGCAGAGAGCATGATACCGCCGGCCTTCGCTCTGTTTTCCGGTTTTGCACAATGCCACATGGCAATGGCTGCAGCCGGCAAACCAAACATTTTGAACAGGTAGCCGCCGGCAAGAAAACCCGCGGTTGGGTCACCGGCAAAGAAGCGGGCAATATCGCCATTAAATACCGTGCCAGACTCATCAATAAACTCACCCATCTCCATGTGGAAAGGTACGTTCCAGATATGGTGCAGGCCAAAGGGGATGAGCAGCCTTTCGACAAAGCCATAAACAAACCCTGCCGCTTCCGGGTTTTCATTCACTGACCATTGGGAAAAGGCATTGATAACGGACTGGATAGGAGGCCAGATAAAGCTAAGCAGGATACCAAGGAAAATGGCGCCAATGCCGGTAGCAATGGGGACAAAACGCTTGCCAGCAAAGAAGCCAAGATATTCCGGTAACTGAATTTTGTAATACCGGTTAAACATCATCGAAGCCAGTATACCGACAATAATACCGCCAAAGACTCCGGTATCAATGGTACTGATGCCCATCACGGATGCCGGTTCAAAGCCCAGGTGGCTGGCCATGATACCCATGGTGCCGAGCATAATGACAAAACCAACGACAGCAGCCACTGAAGATACACCGTCGTTTTCTGTGAGCCCTATGGCCGTACCAATGGCAAAAATTAAGGGTAGATTACTGAATACGGCACCGCCGGCCTGGGCCATAATGCTGGAAATAAGATCCGGTATGAACGAAAATCCCGCGCTGCCCACGCCCAGAAGAATCCCGGCGACAGGCAGTACGGCAACCGGCAGCATTAACGCTCTGCCAATTTTTTGCAGCGTACCGAAAGTACTTTTGATCATGAGGGTGGCTCCGGAAAGGGAATAACAGATCAGAAAGTGATTCAACAGCAGCCGGTTCGACTGGAACCCCAGACTGCCATCAGGCATCAGGGTTGCGGTTATCCTGCTGCTGTCAGATTGAGTTAATCCCGGTCAGTGTGTTGGAAGAGAAAAATAATAATTCACAAGAATAGACTAACTGGGTGCTTTGCTAAGGGGATATTGTCAGATTCAGCTGGTTGTAGATGGAATTCAGTAGATTGATAAGTATATGCCGAAATTATTTGATCTGCGTCAAGTAATCATGTGCAGTATTTACGTATTATTCTCGGCGTGCAGCGGATCAATGAGAGCAGGTTCCAAAAACAGGAAATGGCCTGCACCGGGTCCAGACAGCAAGAACCACAGCATGGATATTAGAATAGAAGCGGGAGCTTTCATTCGATCCAGCCTGTAAGCCCCGGAGTGTTATATCCGGGGATTTTCTTACCGGATGCTGAGGATCACAATCCATTTTTTATGGAGATATAATAAGAAGCGGGAACATCAGCGTGACAGTCGATGAAGCTCAGGTTTGAGGGGACCTGGGCTTTTTTTTATCTTTTCAGAAAATGTTACGATTATTAACGGATGTGCGTATATTAATACATCGTAGTTTCTCTTCATAAGACAGGGCGCAATTGGGGCTGGGCAATGGGGTGGATTCATGCAATATCTGATTACCGGTGGTACGGGGTTTATTGGGCGTCGGCTGGTTCATCGTCTGCTTAATGAAGGGCATCAGGTCGTTGTGCTGAGTCGCCAACCGGCTAAAGACGTTCGTCTGCAACTATCTACCCGGGTGAAGCCTATTCCATCACTGGCGGCTGTTAATCCATCCTCGTATTTTGATGCGGTGATTAATCTCGCCGGTGAAGGTATTCTCGATAAAAGATGGAGCCAGGCGCGCAAAAAGATCCTTTTGGATAGCCGCATTGGGGTTACTTCAGAGCTGGTTGACCTCATTGGGCGGATGGAGAATAAACCGGGCTGTTTCATCAGTGCTTCTGCGGTTGGGTATTATGGCTTCGCTCGACCCGGAGAGGAGCTGGATGAGTCAGCGACAGTAGGCAGTGGTTTCGCGGCAACCCTCTGTGATCGCTGGGAGCAGGTGGCCAGGCGGGTTGAGACTTTGGGGGTTCGCACCTGTATCGTCAGAATCGGTGTGGTGTTGCATCCAGGCGGCGGGGCGTTGCAGAAGATGTTACCGGTTTTCCGTCTGGGGCTGGGGGGACCAATCGGTAATGGCCGACAGATCATGTCCTGGATACATATGGATGATATGCTCAATGCATTGGTCTATCTGGTAAACCACCCGGAAACCAGCGGTGTCTTCAATGCCGTTGCTCCGGAGATTCTGACCAACAAGGCATTTGCCAAAGAGCTTGGGCGTGCCGTTCGCCGACCGGCTATCCTGAGGACGCCTGAAAGTGTTCTTGCCCTGATGCTTGGAGAGTCTTCGCGGTTGTTGACGGAGGGGCAGGCTGTGACGCCCAGGCGACTTCAGGAGGCGGGCTTTACCTTCGCCTACCCCAATGCCAGGAAGGCATTGGCCTCATTGCTGGCATACCTGCGATAAACCCTGCTCGTCGGGGGGGCTGGCTACGATCATTTCAGAGTTGCAAATTAATTAACGATCACAAAGATTTTTTTATAAACTTGCAAAACTGATTAAATCTATCTCAAGGCTGAGAACCATGACCCAGGCATTGGCCATCAAGAATTTGAAAAAAGTATACGACGACGGATTTGTTGCCCTGAAAGGGGTAAACTTGGAGGTTGGCAAAGGCGATTTTTTTGCCTTGCTGGGTCCCAATGGTGCCGGCAAATCCACCACCATCGGAGTGATTTCATCACTGGTTCGAAAGTCTGAAGGAAGTGTCTCTGTCTTCGGCCATGACATTGAGCGTGACCTGGTCCGGGCCAAGCGCTCACTGGGGGTTGTTCCCCAGGAATTTAACTTTAACCAGTTTGAAAAAGTCGAAGACATTCTGGTCAGTCAGGCTGGCTATTACGGACTTTCTGTCCGACAGGCAAGGCCCCGCATTGAACACTACCTTAAAAAGCTTGGTTTATGGGACAAACGGTTTACCCAGTCCCGAATGTTGTCTGGCGGTATGAAGCGGCGTTTGATGATTGCCAGGGCGTTGATCCATGAACCCGAATTACTGATTCTTGACGAACCCACCGCTGGCGTGGATATAGAACTGCGCAGAAGTCTGTGGGAGTTTATCCAGGAGATAAACGACCAGGGCACTACGATTATTCTGACCACCCACTATCTGGAAGAGGCGGAACAACTCTGTCGTAATATTGCCATCATCGATCAGGGTGAAATCGTGGAAAACACCAGCATGAAACGGCTGCTGAGCCTGTTGCAGAAGGAAAGTTTTGTCCTGGATTTGCGCCAGCCTATCGGGCAGATACCGCTATTTTCAGGCTATAAGGTGAGCAAAATTGACAGCAACTCGCTGGAAGTGGAAGTGGATAAGCATACGGGCGTGAATGATCTGTTCAGGCAGTTGACTGAGCTTAGGATAGAAGTTGCCAGCATGAGAAATAAAACCAATCGGCTGGAAGAGCTGTTTGTCAATATGACCAAAGGTGCTTTGAACAGTGCCTTGAAAGATGAAAGTGTAATGGGAGACAAAGCGTAATGTCAGGCTTGGAGAATGGGGGCTTGGGGAATGAACAGCGCCGGGACCTGCCGGAAAGGCCACAGCACAGTGAGTTTCGTTATCACTGGGTGGCCTTTGTCACCATCTTTGCCAAGGAAGTCCGACGCTTTATGCGAATCTGGCCGCAAACGCTGTTACCGTCGGCGATTTCCATGGTGCTCTATTTTGTCATTTTTGGTGCGGTGATTGGCGCTCGCATTGGCACCATGAGCGGCTTCAGTTATATGACGTACGTATTGCCGGGATTGGTCATGATGTCGGTGATTACCAACAGTTTCAGCAACGTAGCCTCCAGCTTCTTCAGCAATAAATTTCAGCGAAGCATTGAAGAGGTCCTGATCTCACCCGTTCCCAACTGGATCATTCTGGCGGGTTATGTGCTCGGTGGGGTTGCCCGGGGGGTGATTACCGGGGCTATCGTCATGGGGCTCGGCCTGTTCTTTGTTGAGCTGGATGTCCATGATGTGTTTGCCACCTTACTGGCCGTGGTCATGACTGCCACCCTGTTTGCCCTGGGCGGGTTTATCAATGGTGTGTTTGCCAGAAAGTTTGATGATGTATCAATTATTCCGACCTTCGTATTGACGCCAATGACCTACCTTGGTGGTGTATTTTACTCGATTGAAATCCTGCCCGGGTTCTGGCAGAAAGTCTCGATGCTGAATCCGATTCTCTATCAGGTGAATACGTTTCGTTATGGTCTTTTAGGGGAGGCGGGTGGTGTTGATATCCGCTTTGCCTTTGTGGTTATGTTGCTGGCTATATTGTTACTGGGTGCCTGTAGCTTGCACCTGCTGAAAACCGGTCGTGGCCTGAGAAGTTGATGGTTGTTTGAAATGAGTGATGTCCTGCATGCTTCACCGCTGGGTAAAAACAGCGACTACAAATCGGAATACGACCCTTCGCTGCTGTTTCCCATTGAGCGGCAAGAAAAGCGTAAAGAGCTGGGTATTGATCCGGATAATTTGCCGTTTTACGGTCGTGATCTCTGGTATGGCTACGAGCTTTCCTGGCTGAACCTTTCCGGGAAGCCGGTGGTGCGCGTTGCCCGGTTTGAGCTGCCCTGTAGTTCCCCCCGCCTGATTGAATCCAAGTCGTTCAAACTGTATCTCAACTCGTTTAATCAATCCCGGTTTGAAAGCAGTGAACAGGTTGCAGACTGTATCGCCCGGGACCTTTCTGCCGTAGCAAAAGCACCGGTGGCCGTGCGGCTATATACCATCCATGAATTTGAGGCCCGTGCTTTTGACCGTGCGCCGGGAACCAATATTGATGAAGTGGATACAGTTGTGGATTGTTACCAGTATGACCCAACCCTGCTGGCCAGAAGCTCAACGGACGATCAATCAGGGTCTGATGGTGGATTGGTCAGTGAGACGTTGCATACCCATCTGCTCAAATCCAACTGCCCGGTGACCGGCCAGCCGGACTGGGGAACGCTGGTGGTCAGCTATCGTGGTGAGCCGGTTGATCATGCATCGCTGCTGAAATATGTCTGTTCATTCAGGGATCATCAGGAGTTCCATGAACAGTGTGTTGAGCGAGCGTTTGTTGATCTGCAAAAACACTATCGGTTTGCCGAGCTGACGGTCTATGCCCAATATCTGCGGCGGGGTGGGCTGGATATTAACCCCTGGCGCAGTACATCAGACAGCAAACCAGGGGCGCTCAGGTTTATTCGACAATAGGATTTCCCGCCAGGCGCAGTAAGCGGGAAGGTCGAAGCTTAATCGGTCTTGCTCATGGTATGCCTGGCCAGATCCGATAATTCTTTTAATCTCATTGATTTCTCTGTCTCATCCATTGAAGACAGAGTGACTTTTTGAACAGCGTCCCGGTAAGCCTGCTGCTCAAGGTAACACCCCTCAAAACGAATTTTCAGCATTTGTGCCAGGTCAATTCTTTTTCCGCGGACACAAAACTCAATGAGCGGATTGAGCAGGAACAATTTGTCACTGACCTCTCCGGGAAGGTGCCAGGCATAAGACGCGATAAAACCCTCGAAACGGGGAATCTCGTGGGGTTTGAAGACCCAAACTATGTTTTTCCTGTTATTCAGAATTTCCTGAACGGTGTCTTTAATGACTTGTTTGCCAGCTGCCTCGGGAGTTGCGAGATTCAGCAATCTATGGACAGAACTCTGGTGAGATGGATTTTTGAGGGCTGCGATAAGGTGCTCGTCGGTAAGGCAAACATTGAATTCTTTTGCAATAGAGTCTGCCCTGTCGTAATTAAGCCTGGTAAAGCAGAGATTCATCAGGGAGTAGGCCAGCTTTTCACTCTTGATGCCGTGCTTGAAAAATTCCGTAAAGAAATTCACTATGTCTTGGTATTTTGTTTCATCCAGCTTTCGTAGCCATTCAGAGTCTTCCAGACATTTTGCCAGCCCGTCAGCCAGAGTATTCCCGGCAAACTCCAGGGATTGGGTATCTTGCAGATTTGCCAGGTGCAGTATTGCTTTGCCATGGTCGTAAAGGGAGAGTTCACCGGATTTATTAGGTTTAGTGTCTGGACCGTATTCCCGGATCAGTTTATCGAGAGCTTTGGTACGTTCATGGTCTGATGTGCATTTCTGGAGCACTGTTTCCAGAGCTTTGGTAGGTTCAGCGTAGGGTGCGTAATCCTGGACCAGTTCATCGAGAGCTGTCTTGAGACGGTCTGCTTCAAGATTTGCAGTTGCTTTGCAGGTCTCTTTAATATGAGCGGCATGGTCGAAATCTTTCCGGTCGAAGAACAACTCAAGAGCTGAATTCGCCAGTGTACTATCATCATGGTCACAACCTGCCAGCAAACAGTCGATAAGCGCTTTAAGCTTATTGTACTCTTCCGGGGGCAAACTGCGGATAGATGATAAGTTATCCTGCAAGACGGTTTTCAGGATATTCCCGACTGTTTGGGCAGCCTGATCCGGGGATGACAGTTTCAGCGACGCCAGTAATGATTGTACCCGGTCGGCATCTTTTTCTTTTACGGCCTCATCAAGGGCTGGTAAAACCTCTTCAGGTTCCATCTCGATTGCAGGCTGCGGATCGGTGGTTAAGCTGGTTTCGGATTGTGTACCTGTATCTGCAGGGCAGTCTGGGTCAGGAGATGAAACTTTTCTGTCGGCAAGTCTGTCGGCAAGGGCCGTATCTGGACCTGTGTCGGTTTTTACGTAGCCAATGGCATGGAGTAGCCTGGTAACGACAGAGCCAAACCAGCTGCTTTTAGCCTTCTCTGGTTTTTCTGTTGACTGGTCAGGAAGCTCCTGCCTGTCTGGGTTAAGCTGTGGAGACGACGGTGGAATATTTGCGGGTTGCATAATTCAGTACCTCACTGAGTCTATTATTGTTAGTACTCAATAAGACAATAAAAAAACTGATTAGTTGCGGACCATTTAACGAAAGTCCCAGGTTAATCCTCAGGTTCAAGGTGACGGATCCAACCCCGGACCGCTCCGGCGCAGCCGACTCAGAATGTTTTGCGCGTCGACATTCCCCTGGTTGGCGGCCTTGCCAAACCAGGTCAGGGCAACGGCGTAGTTCTTCTCTACCCCCTGGCCATTCAGGTGCATCCAGCCCAGATGATATTGCGCGGCGGGGTGCCCCTGGTCGGCAGCCTTGCGGTACCAGGTCAGGGCCTTGTCGTAGCTCTGTTCCACCCCCAACCCTTTCTGATACATCCGGCCCAGGATGTTCTGCGCGGGTGCATCTCCCTTGTTGGCAACCTTGTTGAACCAGATAAGGGCCTCGACGGCCTTTTGCCCCGTCTCCAGGGCCTCCCAGAGCATCCAGCTCACGTTGTCTTTCGCGACGTCTGCTCCTTGGTTGGCGGCCTTGAGGTAACAGGTGAAGGCTGCGGTGTAGTTCTGCTCCACCCCCAGACCCTTATGGTACATCCTGCCCAGGTTGTTTTGTGCGGGGGCGTATTCCTGGCCAGCAGCCTTGCGAAACCAGGTCACGGCCCTGGTGTAATTCTGCTCTACCCCCAGACCATTCGCGTACATCCAGCCCAGACTATTTTGCGCATCGGCGCTCCCATGGGCGGCAGCCTTGCGGAACCAGGTCAGGGCCCTGTCATAGTCCTGCTCCACCCCCAGACCATCATAGTACATGATGCCCAGGCTGTTCTGCGCGTTGGTGTCCCCCTGTTGGGCTGCCTTGCAGAACCAGCTTATAGCCTTGACATTGTTCTGCTCCACCCCCAGTCCGTTTCGGTACATCCAGCCCAGGCTGTATTGCGCTACCTTGCTATTGGTGGTCAATCCCGCACTGATCAATAGCGCTGCTATTTCCCAGTGTTGTTTCTTTAACGACAGGTTTAAAGGGTTTTTCCTATCCAGGATTGAGCGCTGGGCAGGGTTGAACCCGGTTAACAGAATCTCCCTCACATTCTCGATCTGGTTGCCCTCAATTGACTTGAACAGTTCCTGTCGCAGATTTACGGGGCGGGACATTGGGGGAGTACTGCCCATTATCAGGCGGAGGTCAATTGGACATCGTGGTGATTGTTTCACCCACATGCTTATACATGTGTGGTGAAATTCATGGGCACACGGCTGCAGTCTTACGACTGTAGTCGTGTCCTTTATTCGGATCTTTCGCCCCAGGGCCGTTGAAGTTCGAGAGCGCCTTATGCCCGGACTTTCTTTGACCGGAACCAGGCAGATGGCACAAGATTGACTGACACTGTCCATAATTTGTCAGACTTTTCCATAAGCCTGAAGTTCAATTTGAGGGGGGGTGGGTGTCAACGGTCCTTAAACTTCATCGCCACCGAGTTGATACAATAGCGCAGACCGCTAGGTTCCGGTCCGTCCGGGAATACGTGTCCCAGGTGAGCACCACAATTAGAACAAAGGACTTCAGTACGCTCCATACCCAGGCTATGGTCTTCCTGCAGGGTTATCGCATCACTGTCGATGGTCTGATAGAAGCTTGGCCAGCCACATCCCGCATCAAATTTAACCGAAGAGTCAAACAGCTTTTGCTGGCAGCAGACACAATGAAAGACACCATCTTTCTCAAAGAAGTTGTATTCGCCGGTAAACGGTTGCTCGGTCCCTTTTTCACGGCACACATGGTACTGTTCCCCGGTAAGCACTTCCCGCCACTGTTCATCTGACTTTTTTTCTGTCATCTCATACTGCCCTCTTATTTGACGTTCATCAGCAAATAGAGACTTCCGTGAACTGTCTCGCGGCAATAAGGATAACCGCCCGGACAAAAAGTATCTACACTAGTGCAACTCCCGGCAGATCAATTCATAATGCCACGCAGCAACTCAAAGAACCTGAAACCATCGGTAAGACATCCATGAAGGATATTGAAAAATCCACCAAGCTTGACAATGTCTGTTACGACATTCGCGGCCCCGTTCTTCGTGAAGCCAAACGGCTGGAAGAAGAAGGGCACCGTGTCATTAAATTGAACACGGGCAATCCCGCAGCGTTTGGCTTTGATGCCCCCGATGAGATTACCCAGGACGTTATCCGTAATTTGCCGCTGTCCCAGGGGTACTGCGATTCCAAAGGCCTGTTTTCCGCCCGCAAGGCCATCATGCAGTACTGTCAACAGAAGAATTTTCCTCCCATTACGGTTGACGACATTATTATTGGTAACGGGGTCAGTGAGCTGGTGGTCATGACCATGCAGGCATTGCTGAATAATGGCGATGAGATGCTGATTCCGGCGCCGGACTACCCCCTGTGGACTGCCGCTGTTCATCTGTCCGGCGGTCGTGCTGTCCATTACCGGAAGGATGAGCAGTCGGACTGGTGTCCGGATATTGAAGATATCCGCAGTAAAATCACCGCCAAAACCCGGGGTATTGTGGTTATCAACCCGAACAACCCTACCGGTGCGGTTTATCCCGATGACGTTCTGAAAGAGATCGTTCAGCTGGCCCGAGAACACGACCTGATCATATTTGCTGACGAAATATACGATAAAATCCTCTATGACGGCGTTGAGCACACGGCCCTGGCCTCTCTGGCAGATGACGTGCTTTGTATCAGTTTTAACGGACTGTCCAAATCTTACCGGGTTGCCGGCTTCCGCTCTGGCTGGCTGGTGGTTTCCGGCCCGAAACACAATGCCAGAAGCTATCTGGAAGGCCTGGAAATGCTGGCTTCAATGCGCCTCTGTGCCAACGTGCCCGCGCAACATGCCATCCAGACAGCATTGGGTGGTTACCAGAGTATTAATGATCTGATACTGCCCGGCGGCAGGCTGCTTGAGCAGCGCAACCGGGCATGGGAAATGTTGAACCAGATACCGGGCGTCAGTTGTACAAAGCCCAAAGGCGCACTCTACCTGTTCCCCAGACTTGACCCTGAACAGTATAAGATCCATGATGATGAGCGGCTGGTACTGGATTTCCTTCTTCAGGAAAAAGTGCTGCTGGTCCAAGGCTCTGCCTTCAACTGGCCTGAGCCTGATCACCTGCGAATCATTTCGCTACCGAGGACAGAAGACCTGGAAACGGTAATGACCAAACTGGAGCGGTTCCTCAGCCGATACAAGCAGTAATATCTGAATGCCTGCCGAACCTCCCCGCAAATTTAGAACCCCCATTATAAACGCTTATGATTCCGGGCATAAACTGGTGGTTCCACTTCGGCAGGCTCCGTTATGCATTTCCATGTATGCATGTGCGTTGCATGGTTGTTGCGCTTTTCTGTACCAGGAAAAGAATGACGGGATTGAACTTCTTTTCTTTATTTTTGTCTGAAAGGTTTAAACGATGGTCAAATCTGTAACAGAACTTATAAGGGAAGAAAAAACGTAAAGGGGATTACTATCATGGATAATACACATCCCACAACATCGAACGCAAAACTGAACACATCATCCTCTGTGAATCCACCCGACAATGACTGCAAAAAAACCAGGGCGCCGTCACGTAAAACCGGGAAATCAGGCAGACGGCAGGTTCGATCTACAGCACCAGCACAAACACACCAGCTTATTTTGAAAAAGATGATTTCTGAAGTGGATGCACTGGGCAACTTCATGAAATACAGTTTTCAAACCTATAATCCAGACGCTTCAGAGGAGCAAGGAGAGTTACTGCGCGATATTGATACAGAACAACTGATGAAGCGTATTAAAAAGTGTAATGATTTGCACCAGCAGTGCGTCAGGGCAATGCCAACTTCTCCAAATGTGGCAACACTTGAACGCCTGATGGATGCTACAGATTACTATGAAAAATTCCGGAAAAATTTTTATAAAAAAGTAAATAAAATTTCCGATAGCATCTCCCG
>NZ_JAHHPP010000164.1 GCF_024606265.1 Endozoicomonas sp. SESOKO1 | reverse complement strand
AGTTTACCCTTGGCGATAACCTTATCGATATTGAACTTGCGCAGGTCTTCCACCAGCAGGATGTCGGCAATCTTTCCCGGAGAGATGGAGCCGACCAGATGGTCAATACGGTACGCCTCGGCACTGTTCAGGGAACCCATCTGGATAGCAGTGATCGGGTCAACACCCGCAGCAATGGTCATACGAATCAGCTTGTCCATATGACCGTTTTCCAGAATTTCAGAAGGAATAACATCGTCAGTACAGAAGCTGACCCGGCGGGCAACCCGGGGATTGATATGAGTGACCACCTTCATATTTTCATGGAGGAAGTGGGAGATAGATGACTCACGAACCAGCAGGAACATGCCTTTGCGGATTTTTTCCATGGCTTCGATGTGATCGTAGCTTTCATGGTCAAGACGGACACCGGCACAGAGCACGGAATTGAGGCGGGTACCCGTGGTCATGGGCGCACAGCCGAATACTGGGAGATTGTTCTCACCGGCCAGTTCGATGGCTTTCATTACCCCATCGTGTTTGTTTTCGACAAACTCGGACACGGTTTCCCAAATGCCATACACTTCAGGCCATTTCTGCACTTCCTGGTGCACTTCCGGGGTTACGTTAAAACCAACCGTGGATTCCGGCAGGGTGTAGGGCGCAGTAAAGGGCAGACCCCAGAAGACTTTCAAAGGTCCCTGGTTGATTTCGTCCAGAACCTCGCGGACGCCTTCCAGCCCGGCTGTCACCAGATACTGATCCAGTCCGGAAACAATGCTGGTGGTACCACAGGGCACCACGGCTTTGGCAAAGCTGGTCATGGACATCTTGCTGCATTCAATATGCAGATGACCATCAATCAGACCGGGCACCAGGTATTTGTTTTCAGCGTCGATAATGCGGGTGTTTTCACCGATATAGGCTTCAACATCTCCGGTGGCAACGATTCTGGAACGGTAAATGGCGATATCGGCAGGGTAGATCTCTGCAGAGGTCACATTCACCAGCTGACCGTTTTTGATCACCAGATCAGCGGGAATACGGGCAGCGCCAGCGTCAATCAGATCGCGCAGGTTTTCTTTAATCATTGTGTTTCTCTTAACTCTGAATAACAGAATGCCATGCGGCTTTTAAAAGGTGAAAAATGCCGCTGGTAACAAATTGCTAAAACTATGGTCTTTACAGGAATGCGTATCGAGCCAGAAATACCACGGTTAATAAGGCACATACCGGAGAGACTTCATCCTTTTTGCCAGACGCCAGCTTGATTACCGTGTAGGTAATGAAACCGGTGGCGATCCCTTCGGTCAGTGTGAAACTGAAGGGAATCATCACGGTGGCCACAAAAGCAGGTACGGCTTCGGTCAGGTCATGCCACTGAACCCGCGTTAATTCAGAGGTCATCAGCAGACCAACATAAATCAGGGCACCTGCAGTGGCATAAGCTGGAATCATTCCGGCTAGGGGGGAAAAGAAAATGGCCATCAGGAATAACAGGCCTACAACTATAGCCATCAGCCCGGTTCTGCCACCTTCAACAACCCCCGTCGCACTCTCAACGTAAGGGCAGACGGAAGACGTGCCCATAAATGCACCTGCAGCTGAGCTCAGGCTGTCCACAAACAGGGATTTCGTGGCGTTCGGATAATTACCGGTTTCGTCCGCAAGGCCGGCCTTATCCGTAACAGCGACAAAGGTGCCGGCAGATTCAAACAGGCTGACCAGCATAACGGAAATAATTACCCCGATCAGGCTGAGATCAAGAGCGCCCATCAGATCCAGCTGGCCCAGTACCGGTGCAATACTGGGTGGCAGTGAAGCGATCCCCTGATATTCAACATCACCTAACAACCAGCCAATAAAGGTAATGGCAATAATTGAGATCAGAACTGCCGCCTTGAAGCCACGCTGAACCAGTACCATCATCAGCAGAAAGCTGGCACAACCCAGGATAAACGGAATGGACCGAACATCACCGATTGTTACCATAGTGCTTGGCGTGGCGACAATTATGCCGGCATTGTGCAGTCCGACCAAGGCAATCATCAGGCCGCAGCCAGTAGCGATACCGATGCGCAGACTTAAGGGAATGCTGGTGATGATATAGGTACGAAATACCGCAACGGCAGCAAACAATAAAGAACCCCAGAAGATAACGGCCATGCCGGTCTGCCACGCCAGTCCCATGCCACCGACCAGAACGAAAGCAAAGTAGCTGTTCAGGCCCATGGCGGGCGCCATGGCAATGGGCAGGTTAGCAAACAGGCCCATGGCAATACTGCCAATGGCAGCGATCAGGCAGGTGGTCACAAATACGGCCTGAGCATCCATGCCTGCAGCAGAAAGAATCTGGGGGTTGACAAAGATGATATAAGCCATGGTCAGGAAGGTGGTGACACCGGCCATGACTTCCTGACGTACATGGGTGCCTTTTTCCTGCAGTTGGAAATGACGGTCTATCCATCCGGTTTTTTCCGGTTGAGGGCATTGGGATTCAGTAATATGACGGGATGCTTCAATAGTCGCAGTAGTCATTACAAACTCGGATGGATAATCGATTGAAGATAATGAACGATCGTTCTTTTCAAAATTATTATACGGTCATTCAAAGCAATTGCATCAATTAAAACAGTAGGTTACGTGAATTACTTAAGGCTTTAGGTGTCAGTCGATGTGTCAGTGTGTGGTCAGGAAAAATACCATTATCCAAGGGTGATGTGCTGATAGCAAAATGATGCGCTTATTTCTGTGAAGATGGGCGACAACACAACCTATTCGTTTTAAAGTGCTTTCAGGAACATCAATTCAGCGGTGTAAACAGGAGTCCATATGTTCAAGCACTCATTGCTGGTCCTGCTGGTGACCGGTTTTCTGGTAACCAGGGCTTCGGGCGATGGATTACCAGGCAGGTTGAATGTTGAGCAGCCACAATCGACCGTGGTGACGCTTTACAGCGATAAAGCCCTGATCAGTCAGACATTCAATTCCCGACCCAATAAGAAGGGCAGCCTTGAGATTTCCGGTCTGCCCATCAACCGGCTTGATGGCAGCCTGTATCTTGAATACATCGATGGCGAGACCATTTACCAGCCTGAGGAAATCTTCTGGTACCAGGGCGGCCTGGACCGGGATAATTACTACCGGAATCTGGTCGGCAAAAACGTTGAGGTGTTTGGTGGCGGCCTGAACGTTGCCATTCAGGGTAGACTGGTCAGTTATCAGCAGGGAATCGGGCTGGTGGAAGGTAATAATGGCCGTCAGTATTTTATTGATTATCATGACCCTCAGGGTTTGAGAGTGCTGTCACGGGCAACTTCAGGGAATCAGGATAAAAATCTCCAATACCTGATGGCCGATTTTGGCCAGCAGCCGGTCAGTGGTCCTCTGAAGCTGTCGTACATTACGCCTCAATTGAGTTATCACAGCCATTACCGGTTAACGCTCTTGCCGCAAAACCAGGGACGTCTGGAATTAAAAACGCTGCTAACCAACAGTTCCAATATCAACTTCAATCAGGCACAGATTCGTCTTGTCGCCGGTGGTGAAGGTGGCGTTGCCGGTATTTATCAAAAGAGCCGGATGCTGGAAGCCTCGGTTGAGTCAGATGCTGGCAGCTACGGAGAACGTGTCGGTGAAGTACTGTTGACTACCTTGCCAAAGGACACAGTCCTGCCAGCCAACAGCAGGCAGCTGATGGATCTTTTTTCCGAAGCGTTGCATCTTGAAAAGCTCTATACCCTCGATATTTATGGCCTTTCGACCAGTGGCAGAACGTCCATCGTGGAACGTCCAAGACTGACCTGGAAGTTTGAGGCACCATTGGATCTCCCACCAGCAGAGCTTCGTCTGTATGAGCAGGATCCGGAGGGTGGTTATATCATCAGCGGTCACTCATGGTTACCCCGGACAACCGCTGGTGATAACACCTGGTTGACCATGGGAGAAGCGCTGGCCGTTCGTGTTGAGCGGACCCGTCTTGATGTTGAACAGAAGAGCGGTAACGAGCTGGTGGTAAAATGGCAGGCAAGGGTCTCTAATGACCAGAAAGACAGTATTACGCTGTTAATCAAAGAGCGTGACGCTAACCTGATAAAGCTCGACAGTGTGAAGGGGGCCACGCTGGAAAAACCGGACCAGCTGAGTGTTGAGGTTGCTGCCGGTACCGGCAAAACCATACATTTTACGGCTAAATACCGTCGTTAATTTAATCGGAGGTTTGTTTGCGTTATTTATCCGATGTTTCATCCATCGTTGTACTGACTGGTGCGGGTATCTCTGCCGAGTCCGGAATCAGGACATTCCGGGCCAGTGACGGACTCTGGGAGAATCATCCTGTTGAGGATGTGGCAACTCCTGAAGGGTACGCTCGAAACCCCTCACTGGTGCAAGGATTTTACAACGACCGAAGGCGGCAGCTGAACTCAGTAGAACCAAACCGTGCTCACCAGGTGCTTGCTGAGTTTGAACGTAATTTCACCGGCAGTTTTCTTCTGGTGACACAAAATGTTGATGATCTCCATGAACGGGCAGGGAGCAACCGCCTTATTCATATGCACGGCGAACTGTTGAAAGTTCGCTGCCAGGATACCGGGCAGGTTTTTTACTGGGATCAGGATGTTACCACCGACACTCAATGTGAATGCTGCGGTGTTGCCGGTAATCTCCGCCCACATATTGTCTGGTTTGGTGAGATGCCATTACAGATGGATGAGATCTATCAGGCACTGTCTGCCTGTGATCTCTTTGTTTCCATTGGGACGTCGGGAAGCGTCTATCCTGCTGCCGGGTTCTTTCAAGAAGCGGCGGCTGGTGGAGCAAAGACTGTTGAATTGAATCTTGAGCCGGGCAATCACGGCTCCCTGTTTGATGAACAGTATTATGGGCCAGCAACCGAAGTGGTTGAGCATTTCTTCACTAATGACGCCGAAAAGAGTCTGTAACGGCAGCTCAGAGGCGGTTTCTGAAACTTTTCATTCCCATTGCTGTCCAAATGAAAAAATTAATTCCAAAGGAAGTTAGCATGCAAGCTATGAACAATACAGCATGGATGGCCTCGACCTCATCATCTTCCACGGCCGACATAAACGTTAACGATAAAAGCGCTAATGATAAAAACGTATGTGCCACCTGCCGGAAGGAATTCGATAAGAAAATCTTTGTCACTCACCAAGAATTTCAATCTGTTTTTGGCAAATGTACCAAATGCATTGGAGACTGGAAAATTGTCTTTGCCAGCCCGGTGACTAATCACTGCACTATCCTGACTGAAGACAGTTTGAAAGCAGCCTTGGAAAACGCTGCAGAAACCCTGGATTTTCGTCGGGCTAAGGAATCTCTTGAATTGTCACCGTCCGAATCGGTCTCTCAGGCAGTTGCCATAACCGTATTGCGTGGTGTCCTGCAAAAAGCCATAGCAGGTGTCGAGGTTATGAGTGACGGCAAATACCGGAACACCATGAAATTTACCCGGTGTTTTTTCCGCCATGG
Source organism: Endozoicomonas sp. SESOKO1 (assembly GCF_024606265.1). Classification (GTDB taxonomy): domain Bacteria; phylum Pseudomonadota; class Gammaproteobacteria; order Pseudomonadales; family Endozoicomonadaceae; genus Endozoicomonas. The sequence continues at coordinate 29,847 of NZ_JAHHPP010000164.1, read as the reverse complement.
CATCTTTAGCAAAGAGCTGGCAAATATGGCCGTGGGAATTTGTTTTCTCAAAAATGAGCTAAAGCATGCACAAGAATTTAATACAGACTACGGTGCACAACTTGAGGCTCCTGCTTTTAGGGCAGTTCTGCAGCAAATGGCCCTGGTATTGAATACAGCAAAAACCAGTAGGATATTGAATATAAGAAAAATCAATATGCTATTGGAACTGGCCAAGCCTGACGACGCCGTTCACACCATTGCCAAGGATATCCTGGCGGAAGTACTGAATAATGGGATAACTCAAGCCGAGGGTATGACCTATTCCAGATGCATCGACATCATAAGATTTTCTAATCTTCTCTTCCGCCATGGCTTTTATGATATCAAGCTGGCGAATATGGCCCTGGAATTCTGTGTTCGCACCTATGAGTTTGATCATGCACAACGATATAAAACAACCTACAGGGCAAAACTTGAACCTCCTGCCTTTCAGACAATTCTGCAGGAAATGGCTGGGAGATTGGATTCCAGGCAGGTTTATATAATCAAGAACCTATTAAATCTGATAATGCCTGATGCAGCCGCTCAGACCATCGCCGAGGAATTCCTGGCGGAGCTACTGCAAAACGGGTTGACTCAGCAGGCCGTGGATATGAACCACTCCAATTACCGCATGATCATGGACTGCACACATCTTTTTTTCCGCTTTGGCATTGTCAACTCCGCGCTGGTCAATGCAGCACTGAGAATCTGTAGACTCATGGGAGAGGTCAATGATGCACAAAAGATAAAAGCAAAGTACGCGGAATTTGTTGATGAAACTGACCAGACACCCGATGACGATGACTTTACCTTTACAGAGGGAAGAAACCATACGCCTGAAGTAAACCATCAATCAGAATATAACAGACACACAATTCCAGGTTTTGCCGAAAAAATTGGTTACACTCTGACAGATGATCCGGATAAAAACTATAGATGTATGGCGAGAATGGTTCACCCTGACAAACAGCAATGTTCTGACGAACTGATGAAAGAATTAAACAGGCTTTTCGATAAATAATACCCATCGTGTTTTCTAACTCCCGGTGCAGACGGTTTTTGAACTTTCCGTTCCGATTGCTGTCCTATTTGGTAATATTGTTTAAGAAGTATTACTCTGTGCAACCGATCAATTCTTCATCATCGTGGGCCAAGGCTTCATCAGCCCCTTCCACTTCCAGCCAAACGTCCAGTAAAAATAGCGACGACACAAATGTATGCGCTGTCTGCCTGGAGGAATTTGAAAAGAAAATCACTGTCCCTCGCTGTGGCCATGCATTTCACCCTAAATGTTTTGAAGACTGGAAAATAGCCTCTGCCGCCCTGGCGGTGCAGTATAGAGTCGTTGGGCACGTTCTGGCTTGTCCGGTATGCAGGTCCGAGCTGGACAGCGCTGATTATAGCAGTGAAGTTGCAGCCGTTGGGCTGGAACCGGCGGCTGAAGCACCGCTGGATACCCCAAATCCGGTGACACTGCATGAAGCAATCCTCAACAGGAATTTCCCTCTGGCACAACGGCTGGTCAATGACCATGGCGCTATCGTGAGCGCAGAAACTCTCAAAGTGGCTCTGGAAAATGCCGCAGAAACCAGGAATGCCCATCAGGTGAGGAAATTACTGGAATTGTCATCGACCGGTTATGCCTCTCAGGAGATTGCCCGAATGGTACTGGGTAATGTCTTGCAAAAAGCCATGCCCCAGGCTTTGAATATGAGTGATCACAGTTACTTACAGTTGATGAATTTTGTCAAAGTCTTTTTGGACAATGGTATCCAGGCTCCTGAGTCGGTCAATAAAGCCATGGCAATCAGTGTTCAGAGGTCAGAATTAAATCAGGCAAAAGAGTTTAAATGCTACTTTGGGGGGCAATTGGATCTATCCACATTGGCATCGGCTCTGCGTCAGTCAATTAATGAAGCAGACATCAGTAAAGCCAAAATGCTGCTGATATTGGTCATGCCAGACGACGCAGTCCGTACCACAGCCAGCAAAATTCTGGCAGAGAGGTTGGCAAACACTTTGCCTCAGGCCGAGGGTATGAGTGGAATGAATTTCTGCAGAATCATGGCAGTTACCCGGCTTTTTTTCCGCTTCGGCATTGTTAACCCTGAGCTGGCGAATATGGCCCTGAAAATCTGTGTTCTCAACACTGAGCTTGAGGATGCACAAGAGTTCAAAACAAAACATCGGGCACAACTTGAGCTTACTACTTTCCGAACAGTTCTGTTGAAAATGACCGAGACATTGGATTTAAAAAAGACCTATAGTCTATTGGGGCTGATCTTGCCCGACGCAGCCGCCGGTAACATTGCCCGGAAAATCCTGAAGGAGTTTCTGCATAACAAGCTGCCCCAGGTTGAGGGTATGAGCGGGGATAATTTCGGCAAAATCATGTCATTTACCCAGATTTTTTTCCAGTATGATCTTGTCGGCCGTCCGTTGGCGAATATGGCCTTGGGGATGTGTGTTCTCAATGACGAGTTTGAGTGGGCACTGGAATTCAAAACAAAATACGGCGCGAACCTTGAGGCCACTACGTTTCGAACAGTTCTGCAAAAAATGGCCCAGACATGGGACGAAAGAAGAAATGCCAAAAGGCTATTAAATCTGGTAGTGCTTGACGCAGCCGCTCGTTCCATTGCCCGGAAGATCCTGACGGAGGCGCTGCAAAACGCGCTGCCTTTGGCTGAGAAGGGTATGACGATGAGGAAGTTCGCTCAAATTATGACCTTTACCCGGCTTCTTTTCAGCCATGGCATTGGCAGTGCCAACCTGATCGATATGGCAATGAGATTCTGTATCCTCAACGGAGAGGTCAAACAAGCGCAGGAGATAAAAGCAGAGTATAGGGCATTTGTTGATGAAAATGACCAAACGGCAGGTGACGGCTTTACCTCTTCAGAGAATAGAAGCCATAAGCGCGATGTAAATCATCAACGTTTTGCCCAGGCAATTGGTTATACACTGACGGGTAATCCGATTAAGGATTATAGAAATATGGCAAAAATAGTTCACCCCGATATGCCGACAGGTTCTAACACTCTAATGAAAGAATTAAACAGGCTCTACAACAGATAAATATTTTTATATAAATTTATAATTTTAAATTACTTTACGGCATTACACTGACCAAGATATTCTCACGTCATAAAAACAGGGTATGAAAAACAGCGATTTTCATAAGGAAAAGAATTTATGACACAGGTTTATCAGGATAATTCCCAGTCAATTGGCAACACGCCACTGGTAAAATTAAACCGTCTGGCAAAGGGCCATGAGATTTATGTGAAGATTGAGTCCAGGAATCCTGCGAACAGTGTCAAATGCCGCATTGGTGCCAGCATGATCTGGGATGCGGAGCGCGCTGGAAAGTTGCAACCGGGGATGGAATTGATTGAACCCACCAGTGGTAACACCGGCATTGCCCTGGCCTTTGTTGCGGCTTCCCGGGGAATACCACTGACGCTGACCATGCCCGCTTCCATGAGTCTTGAACGTCGTAAAGTCATGAAGTCCCTTGGCGCTACCATTATTCTTACTGAGCCGGCAAAAGGCATGCCAGGCGCTATTGCCAGGGCGAAAGAACTGGCTGCAGAAAACCCACAAAAATATCTGCTGCTTCAGCAGTTTGAGAATCCTGCCAATCCCCGAATTCATGAGGAAACAACCGGTCCGGAAATCTGGCATGCACTGGATGGCAAAATCGATATTTTTGTAGCGGGTGTTGGTACGGGAGGAACTATTTCAGGTGTATCCCGTTACATCAAGGAGATCCGGGGCCGGAAAATCAAATCGATAGCAGTTGAGCCCAGTGCCTCACCAGTCATCAGTCAGACATTGTCAGGTGAAGAAGTGAAGCCTGCACCCCATAAGATACAAGGGATTGGTGCCGGTTTTATCCCGGCAAACCTCGACCTCCGGCTGGTGGACCTGGTTGAGCAGGTTTCCAATGAGGAGGCCATGGAAACTGCCCATCGGCTAATGCGGGAAGAGGGTATCCTGGCGGGCATTTCCGGTGGTGCTGCAGTGAGTGCTGCCCTTAAGGTTGCACGGCAGGCAGAGAACAAAGGTAAGGCCATTGTGGTTATCCTGCCCGATTCAGGAGAGCGTTATCTCTCCACAGCGCTGTTTGAAGGCGTCTTTTCTGAAAATGAAAGTGTCCAGTAATTGATTTACAACATGAATGACCGAGCGCACAAAGAATGTTTTTTTCTTTGTGCGCTTTTTTATTACGGGATCTCTTAAGGAACATCAGAAGGCTGCCGATAAGCCAGTGGACAGCAACGTAGACAGCAACGTAGACAGCAACGTAGACAACAACAATGTAATGTGAGAATCTGATCACTGTTACACTTTGTTGATGTTTGTACCGTCTATCTACGCAAGGACTTGCGTTCAATCCAGAAAAAACCAGAGTTTTTCCATGCAAAAAAGGACTTTATACATCGGTAACCTGACTTATACCGCCGTTGAAGAGGATCTTGAACAGGCTTTCGAATCATTTGGTGTTATTGAAGATATCAAGCTGATGAGGGACCGGGAGACGGGACGCTCCAGGGGCTTTGCATTTATCACCTTTGAAAAAGAAACGGAAGCTGAAGCTGCCAGGGCTATGGATGGCAAGGAAGTGGCCGGACGTCCATTAAGAGTGAATGAGGCTCGACACAGGGAATCCGGACAACGAACTCCAGCGAAAAGAAAACCCAAAGTTTTTAATAACAACTTTAACCGCTAATGGCTTAATCTGATGTCACTTTGATAAGTGCGCAGGTTTGTTCCGGTGAATTCGGAAATTGGCGCGTGTTTAGCAATTCCGGAAGTGCTGTATGCATACCGGATAAATATGCTCAATCTTTTGCGAGATATGCCAAAGCAGCCGCAGACATCCCCGCAGCAGTCCCCCGAATGAGTAAGCTATAAGGATAAGCAGCTGCAGCTTGCTCAAACATAGCCATCGTAAAAGCCCCGGCAGCAGCTCCAGCAGCAGCTCCGGCAGCTGTGGCAAAATGTGCAGGGATATCAGCAGCAGCCCCAAGAGCCCCGATAGTAGCTGCGGGTAAAAACGCAGCAATAGAGGCAGCATGGTAAGGGATTAAGGAAGGATTCAAAGACCCATCACGAATTACGTCATGGACAACGGCGCCGCCGTAGCCGCAGAAAAAAAACAAAGAAGTTTTGCCAAAGATTGGTAAAGCTTTTATGGAAATGTTTACCACTCGATCATACAGAGAAAAGTGGTTTATCTGTTTTATTTCGTCATCAGTGAATTGTTTTGTACATATCAGGCAGTTCTTTTGGCCAGAACTTTCGATCGATTTCTGTATGCATGATCTACCAAAAGCATGTCCGCATGTTAGTTTGAAGGGGCTGCAATTTTCTAAATGTTGACACATTGCACAGCCAACACCGCTGGATACTTTCATATAAAAACCTCACAGTTTAAATGTATGACATCTGTATCTGGTTTTGGTTCCGGTATGTTTGTCTGTGCTTTTCCCCTAAGCGCTTTTCTGTGATTCAAAAGCAGCACTGATTAATTCTCGCGTATAGACTTCTACAGGTTGACTAAAAATCTGCTGGGTAGTTCCCTGTTCGACAATCTCTCCTCCCTGCATCACGATAATTCGATGACTCATGGCTTTAACCACGGCAAGGTCATGGCTGATAAAAATGTAACTGAGGTGGTATTTTTTCTGCAGGTTGCGCAATAAATCGATGATCTGGGATTGGACGGTTCTGTCCAGCGCTGACGTTGGCTCGTCCAGCACCATCAGTCTGGGTTTCAGCACCAGAGCCCTGGCAATGGCGATACGCTGGCGCTGGCCACCGGAAAACTCATGGGGGTAACGGTGGCGACACTCCGGGTCAAGGCCTACATCATCCAATGCAGCAATGATCTGTTCATCACGATTGGCTTCAGTGGCCAGTTTATGAATATCCAGACCTTCACCAACAATATCAGCAACCGTCATGCGTGGGCTGAGACTGCCAAACGGATCCTGAAACACGATTTGCATTTCCCGTCGCAGTGGCCGGAACTGGTTCTGGTTCATAGTGTCGATACGTGTCTGTTCAAACGCTATCAGGCCTTCTGATGTCTGCAGTTTCAACAGTGCCATGCCCAGGGTTGTTTTACCGGATCCGGACTCACCCACAATGCCCAGGGTTTCGCCCTGGTGAATGGTGAGGGATAAATCAGTGACCGCCTTTACATGGCCCACGGTTTTCTTGAAAAAGCCTTTTTTGATCGGGAACCAGACTTTGATCTTTTCGCCAGTGACCAGGAGCGTGGGTTGTCCGTTCAGTGGTTCAGGTTCCCCCACAGGTTCGGCATTGAGCAGGTCGATGGTGTAAGGGTGCTGAGGTGCCTTGAATACGGATTCCGTGAGTCCCTGTTCAACAATCTCACCGTTTTTCATCACGCAGATGCGATCCGACACATGACGGATCAGGTTCAGGTCATGACTGATAAACAGAATGGCCATACCCAGCTTCTGCTGAAGTTCTGCCAGCAGACTGAGGATTTGTCGTTGTACGGTCACATCAAGGGCGGTGGTTGGCTCATCGGCGATCAGCAGTGTTGGTTCACAGGCCAGGGCCATGGCAATCATTGCCCGTTGTCGCTGGCCACCGGACAGTTCGTGGGGATAGGCCTTCAACCGGTTGCTGGCATCACGGATACCCACCAGTTCCAGCAGTTCCAGTGTCTTTGCCGTTGCATCATTGCTTTGCAGGCCAAGGTGTATCGCCAGTACTTCGCCTATCTGCTGTTCAATGGTATGCAGCGGATTGAGTGCCGTCATTGGCTCCTGAAAGATCATACTGATCTTGTGCCCACGAATTTTTCGCATTTGTGATTTGGAAAAATCCAGCAGTGCCTCATTGGCAAAAGCTATTTCTCCAGAGCAATGGGCATTGTCTGGAAGCAGCTGCAGGATGCTCAGGGCAGTGATGGATTTGCCGGATCCGGACTCCCCAACCAGGCCAACGGTTTCTCCGGCATTGACAGAGAACGACACCCCTTTAACGGCTTCAACACGGTTCTCTCCCTGTTGGAAACGAATCCTGAGGTCGTTAATTGCCAATAATGGGTTATCCATAACGGTTCTCCAGTCATCGCTGTTCAGAGTGAGTAGTATTTTCTCGGATCCAACGCATCCCGGCACGCTTCACCAATAAACACCAGTAATGTCAGCATAATGGACATGACCAGGAATGCCGTAATACCCAGCCAGGGTGCCTGAAGGTTGTTTTTGCCCTGGGCAATCAATTCGCCAAGGGAAGGGGAGCCAGCGGGCAGGCCGAACCCCAGGAAATCAAGCGAGGTGAGGGTGGTAATGGCCCCGGTCAGAATAAATGGCATAAAGGTGACCGTAGCAATCATGGCATTGGGTAAAATATGCCGGAACATCAGGCGCCCATTGGTCATCCCCAGGGCCCTGGCGGCGCGCACATACTCCAGGTTTCTGCCCCGGAGAAACTCGGCACGCACCACATCCACCAGCGCCATCCACTGGAATAACAGCATGATACCCAGCAGCCACCAGAACCCCGGCTCGACAAAACTGGCCAGGATGATCAACAGGTAGAGATTGGGCATGCCTGACCAGATCTCAATAAACCGTTGTCCGAACAAATCGATCTTACCGCCGTAAAAGCCCTGCAGGGCACCAACCGCAACACCGATGAGGGTACTGAAAAAGGTCAGTGCCAAACCGAAAAGCACCGAAATGCGAAAGCCGTAAATCACCCGTGCCAGCACATCACGACCCTGGTCATCGGTGCCCAGCCAGTTGTCAAGGGAAGGGTGGGCGGGGGCAATACGGGCGTAATTGATGGTGTCGTAACTGTAGCGAATGGGCGGCCAGAGCATCCATCCCCTGGGCTCGATCAGCTCTCTGGCGAAGTCTTGTCGGTAGTCCATCTCCAGTTCAAACTCACCGCCAAAGGTGGTTTCCGGATAGGTGACCAGGGTCGGGAAATAGGGGCTGCCGTCGTACCAGAGCAGCAGTGGCTTATCGTTGGCCACCACCTCTGCCAGCAGGGTTATGACGAAGAGAATGCTGAATATCCAGAGTGAAATATAGCCCCGGCGATTCTGCTTGAAATTCTGCCAACGACGCTGGTTGAGCGGATTAAGTTTGAATCTGGTCATTCCACCTCAGTCCCTGGCTTCGAAGTCAATACGGGGGTCAACGGCGACATAGGTAAGATCGCCAAGGAGTTTGATCAGCATACCCAGCAGGGTGAAGATATAAAGAGAGCCAAAAACCACGGGATAATCCCGGTTGATGGCGGCTTCATAGCCAAGCAGGCCGAGCCCATCCAGGGAGAAAATGATTTCAATCAGCAATGAGCTGGTAAACAGGATGCCAATCAATGCCGCCGGGAAGCCGGAAATCACCAGCAGCATGGCATTTCGGAAGATATGGCCATACAGGACTTTTCGGTCGTCCAGCCCTTTGGCCCTGGCGGTTTGCACATACTGTTTATGGATTTCATCCAGAAATGAATTTTTGGTCAGCATGGTCAGTGTGGCAAAACCACTGATGACCATACAGATGATCGGCAGGATCATATGCCAGATATAGTCCCAAATCTGACCCATCAGCGTTAATTGGTCGAAGTTGTCGGATACCAGCCCTCGCAGTGGGAAAATATTCCAGTAACTGCCCCCGGCAAACAGCACGATTAACAGAATGGCCAGCAGAAAGCTCGGAATCGCATAACCCGTGGTGATCACAGCGCTTGACCAGATATCGAACCGGCTGCCGTGCTTTAATGCCTTGCGAATGCCCAGCGGAATGGAGATCAGGTAGATAATCAGCGTACTCCAGAGGCCCAGGGAAATAGAGACTGGCAGTTTCTCCTTAATCAGGTCTACCACTTTGGCATCGCGGAAAAACGAGTCGCCAAAATCAAAGGTAAGGTAGTTTTTGATCATCTGCACAAACCGTTCATGGGGCGGTTTATCAAAGCCGTACAGTTTCTCGATATCCTTGATCAGTTCCGGGTCAAGGCCTCGGCGTCCCCGGTATTCACCACTTTCATCCAGGCTCACCTGCTGAATTTCGCCATTACCGGAGCCGCCGATTCGGCTGATAGCATTGACTTCGAACCCCTCAAGTTTGGCGATCATCTGCTCAACGGGGCCGCCGGGGGCTGCCTGAATGATGACAAAATTCACCAGCATAATCCCGAACAGGGTTGGGATCATCAGGGCAAGTCGACGCAAAATGTAGCTGTTCATGGAGACTTCCGTTAACGGTTCTTTCTGCGGCGATAAATCCATACAGGAATAAGGCCCAGCAGGATCAGTCCTGAGTATAACCACGAACTATTGCTTTCAGCTCGACCTGCTGGCGTTTCGGTATCATCATTGTTTGGGGGTGACTGACTGGCTGCCTTCGTTGCATCCGGTGGACTGTCGATCCACCAGGTGTAAATGTCGGTACTGTACAAAGGTTCTGATTCAGGCCTGACCAACTTGCTGGAATGAGCGATTCGATCATAGGGGTAGTACCATTGGGGAATCATGTATTCCCCCCACAGAAGCACACGGTCCAAGGCTTTTACCGCAGTCGTAAGCTCCTCTCTGCTGTTGGCATTAATCACATGGTCAATCATGGCATCCACTACCGGATCTTTGATACCCATGTAGTTCCGGCTCCCTCTGGTGTCTGCCGCTTTACTGCCCCAGAAACCCATCTGCTCATTACCCGGAGAGGCAGATTGCCCATAGCCGGTAACAATCATGTCGTAGTCAAAGTCGCGAATACGGTTAATGTATTGGGAGATATCCACGGAGCGGATATTCAGTTCAATACCCATTTGTTCAAGGTTTTTCTTGAAGGGCAGCGCCACCCGCTCAAGTGAAGGTTGGGCAAGCAGTAATTCAACCGCCAAGGGTTGTCCATTGGTATCGACCAGCGTGTTGTTCTCAAGACGCCAGCCAGCTTTTTTCAGCAGTGTCAGTGCTTTTTGCAGCTGAGGCCGGATATTGCCGGAACCATCGGTTACCGGAACGCTGTAGGGCCTGGTAAAGAGTTCTGCCGGTAATTGATTGCGCCACGGTTCCAGGAGTTTGAGTTCATCGCCTTCAGGAATTCCGGTGGCTTCCATGCCCGAATTACCGAAATAACTCGTCGAACGAAGGTAGCTGTTATGGAACAGGTTGCGATTCAGCCATTCGAAATCCATGGCATAGCTCATGGCTTTTCGAACCAGGGGATCCTGGAAGAAGTCCCGTCGCAGGTTGAAGGCAAAGCCCTGGATAGGCGCAGGGTTTCGGGTAGGAATGGTAGCCAGAATCAGTTCGCCGTTGTGAACTGCGGGCACGTCATAGGCAGTGGCCCAGTTTTTGGCAACATTTTCAAAGCGCAGGTCATATTCGCCAGCTTTCAATGCCTGAAGGGCAACCTGTTCGTCCCGGTAGTAGTCGTAACTGATCTCATCAAAATTATATCGGCCCCTGTTAACGGGTAAATCCTTTGCCCAGTAATCCTTGTCCCGCTGATAGGCAATACTCCGACCGCTATCAACACGCTTTACCTGATAAGGGCCACTACCAAGTGGAATGTTCAGTGAGGCTGATGAAAAGTCATTGCCATCCTTTTCCCAGTAATGTTTCGGGAGAACGGGCAACTCTGACAGGATAAAAGGCAGTTCACGATTATTAGTATGTTTGAACAGGAATTTTACCCGACTGTCGGAAATAACGGTGACAGTGTCCACATCAGCATAGTAACTGCGATAGAAAGGGTGCCCATGACGGGTCAGCAGTTCAAAGGTGTATTTTACATCGTCAGCAGTGATCCGTTGACCATCATGGAAACGGGCGTCAGGGTTCAAATTAAAGGTAATGCTGCTGTTATCAGGGGCTTTTTCTGCAGACTCGGCGATAAGTGGATAGAGGGAGAAAGGCTCATCACGGCTCTGGGTCATCAATGTGTCATAAATCAGCCCGATACCGGTAACGGGGGTGCCTTTGTTGGTATATGGGTTAAGGCTGTCAAAGGTGCCACTGGCAGCCATACGAACACTGCCGCCTTTTGGGGCATCAGGGTTGACATAATCGAAATGCCTGAAAGGTTTGTTGACGTTGACGTATTTCGCTTCTCCGTGCAGCACCAGCGATGTTTTAGCGATAATATCCTGCCCCGGGTCGGGTGTATTTCCGGGAGAGATGGCGGATGACAGGCTGGAGTGCGAGAGAGTCAGCCCAAGGGTCAGCGCTGCAAGGGGAAGATAACCAGAATTCATGACCATCATAAGCAACCGTTAGTGTTTAAAAATCTCCGGGCAGTCTTGTTTATAAATAATCGTTCTAATATAGACTTAACCATGAATGGTTGTTAAGTGCCAGTAATGCTTAAACCCGGATATTTCAATACTCCCGCCACCAGGTACTCAAGCCATTGTCATAGGGAGGGGCAAGCTCAGGGTGTTGCAATCCCGGCCGGTAAACCATCGGCCAATAAGGCAGATACCATTGGGGAATGACCGCATAGTGCCAGAGTACAATCCGGTCAATAGCTCGGGTGTAAAGAGCCAGCTCTTCACGGGTTGTTGCCATGATGGCGTTGTCGATCATACGGTCCAGCGACTTAAGCTTAATACCCGAAAGGTTTTGCCCGGCGTCACTGTCTGCGCTGGCACTGCTCCAGAAATTTTTCAACTCAGTACCGGGGGTAATGTCCGGGTAGAAACCGTGAATGATCATGTCAAAATCAAACTTGCGGATACGATTGATGTACCGTGATATGTCTACGGTATTGATGCTGACGGAAATACCCAGTTCACTGAGATTACGGACAAATGGAATAACAAAACGCTCATGTTCGGGATCAGTCAACAGAATTTCAAACGTCAGTGGTTGACCATGCTGATCAACAAGGGTTTTGTTTTTGTAGCTATAACCCGCTTCTTTCAGCCATTGGAAGGCAAGTCTCTTGTTTTTTCGCCAGTTGCCTGAACCGTCTGTCTGCACCGGCTCCCAGCGAGTGGTAAACAGCTCATCAGGAAGCTCATCCTGCCAGGGCGCCAGTAAAGCCTTCTCTTTCTCAGAAGGTGGCTTGTCAGCGGCCAGGTCCGAGTTGGAAAAAAGGCTATAGGCTTGATGGTACATGCCAAAAAACAGGTGTTGATTCGTCCAGTTGAAATCAAGCGCCTGTGATATGGCTTTTCTGACCTTTCGGCTGGCAAACATCGGCTTTCTCAGATTGAAGACAAACGATTGTATACCCAGACTTTTGTTGTCTATTTTTTCCTGGATGAATGTCGCCTTACCTGCCTTTTCTGGTTTATACGCTTGCGACCAGCTTCGGGGGTTGGCATCAATGCGGAGGTCGTACTCGCCTTTTTTAAAAGCCTCAAGGGCTATGCCATCATCCCGGTAGTAGTCGGTTCTGATGAGATCAAAATTATGTCGCCCCTTGTTTACCGCCAGTTCAGCTGCCCAATAATCCCTGACCCGTTCATAGGTAACAAAGCGTCCGGGGCTGAAGTCTTTCACCCGGTAAGGTCCACTGGACAGTGGCGGCTTCAGTGTCGCCTTGAAGAGATCATGCTCTGGCTGTCTCCAGTAGTGCGCTGGCAGTACCCTGAGTTGAGAGAGTCGAAGAATCAGACTTTTGGCTGGAGGTTCAGAAAAACTGAAACGAACGGAGTGGGGCGATATTGCCTCAACATTATCAATGATTCCATAGAAGTGCCTGTAGTGAGGTGGCCCTTGTTTTTTCAGTGATTGGAAGGTAAAGAGCACATCTTCTGATGTGATGGCGTGTCCATCATGGAACCGGGCATGGGGATTCAGATGGTATATGACCCATTGGAAATCATCCGGATACTCTATTTGCCGGGCTATCAGTCCATACACTGAATAGGGTTCATCACCTGCCTTGACCATCAATGGGTCATAAAGGAAGTAACTGCCATCAGCCCAGACACCTTTTGGGGCAAAAGTATTAAATGAATCAAAGCTGCCAGAAATGCCCTTTCTCAAGGTCCCCCCTTTGGGGGCCCTGGGGTTGGCATAACCAAAGTGGGTAAAATTCTCAGGATTGAGAAGTGAGTTATGGAAGCTCAGGCCATGGGCTTTCGTTGAATTGGTATCTGCAGGGTCAGGAAAAGCAAACACAGAATAGATCAGACTGATGAAAAGAAATCCATTCTTAAAATAGTCAGTCATGTAACGGGTTCCTTTAAATAAGCCTTACTTATCCGTTTTCTGGTACCACCAGGTACTCAAATCCAGTGCATAGGGGGCAGGATTTTTCGGGTACTTCAGCTGCTGCTTATGGATAACCAGCCAATGGGGCTGGTACCACAGTGGCAGTACATAGTGATTCCAGAGAATGATTCTATCCAGGGATTTGATAAGCGTGAGAAGTTCCTCCCGGGAGTTCGCCCGGGGTATTTTTTCAGTCAGGCTATCGATGGATTTAAGCCTGATCCCCGCAATATTTCTGGAGCCGTGCTGGTTAACGGTACTTGATCCCCATAGACTGGCCTGCTCTGTACCGGGTGAGGGCGTGTGGGGAAAAGTGTACATAACCATATCAAAGTCCTGGTTTCTGACCCGTTCCACATATTGGGCAGCATCTACGGTTCTTATATTGAGTCTGATCCCCATGCTTTCCAGTGTCTTTTGTACCGGAATAAAGATCCGTTCCTGTTCAGAAGAGGATAACAGGATTTCAAGCTCCAGCGGTTCGCCGTTGCGGTTCACCAGTTGGTTGTTGTTGATGGTCCAGCCGCTCTGTTGTAACAGTGACAGCGCTTTTCTTTTGCGATCCCGGCGGGTCATCCCGGTCTCATCGCCTGGTGGAATCCATGCCTGAGCCAATGCTTGTTCCGGAATTTCAGTTTTCCATGATAAGAGCAGTTCTGTTTCCTGTTCAGAGGGTTTTCCAGAAGCACCGAGTTCTGTCCCGGCAAAAACGCTGTCAGCCCTTTGGTACATACCATGGAACAAGTGGCGGTTGATCCAGTCAAATTCTACGGCGTACCCCAGCGCTTCCCTGACCCGTGGATCTGATAGATGGGTTCTTCTGGCGTTATAGGTGATGGTCAGGGTCTGGGGGTTATGGTTGCTTAAGGAGGAACGAATCAATTGATTTTTTTTCAGTGATTCATCTCGTATCTGGTCATGCCAGACGCGAGGGTCGCTGATGGTCTTGAGATCGTATTCCCCTTTCTGCAGTGCTTCCAGAAGGACATGGCTGTTTCGATAATACTCGTACTGAATGCGGTCAAAATTGTACCTTCCCCGGTTAACGGGCAGATCTTTTCCCCAGTAGTTTTCGACCCTGGAAAAAGTGATCGAGCGTCCTGGCTCTATTTTTACAGGTTTATAGGGGCCACTGCTGACAGGAACTTCCATGCCCGGAGAAGAAAAGTCCCGTGTTGTCCAATAGTGTTTGGGAAGAATTGGCATTTGCCCCAGAATCAATGGCAGTTCCCGGTTATTGCTGTGCCGGAAAACAAAAAGCACTCTGTTGTTGCCGGTGACTTCTACCTTCTCGACATCCTGATAGAACTGTTTATAAAACGTTGACCCCTTTTCCCTGAGCAGATCAAAACTGAACTTCACATCATGGGCGGTGACGGGGTGGCCATCATGGAATCGGGCCGAGGGATTTATGTAAAAGGCTGCCCAGGTATTATCAGGGGCAAGTTCAATTCGCTCGGCAATCAGGCCGTACTTGCTCAGGGGTTCATCCCACGATCTGGCCAGTAACGTGTCATACATCATATGGCTGCCAGCCGCGGCTGTGCCACGATCAATATAGGGAACAAGACTGTCAAAATGGCCAGTAACGCCCTGTTTCAGCTCACCACCTTTCGGTGCAGCAGGATTAACATAGTCAAAATGTTTGAAGTGCCCGGCATACTTTGGCTCACCATAAAGACTGATGGCATGTCTTAATCGGCTGTTCAGGCCTTCCGGTTCTGCTGCTGCAAATAGCATTGGACTGATGCTGTTCAGCAAGGTACCAATGATCAGCAGTGCTGTTAAACTGAAGACGGTAAACCCCATAGCCGTAATCCCAATTGCTGTTCTTAAAGACTTATCGACTGGCGGGGAGGCTTTGGTTAAAAGCCTCGGGTTACATTGACAAATAACGTGACCTGCTGGCCGGGGTGAATGTATTTGCCACTCATATCACTGTTCCAATCCCTGATCTGGTCAACATTTACATCAAACTTTGACGCAATTTTGGCCAGCGAGTCACCGGAGCGAACTTTATAGTGTACTTTTCGCACAACCGCGTTTTGTGCAAGCTGCTGTGAACCTTGTTTCTTCCAGACAACCAGCTTCTGATGAATTCGCAGAGTGTCCCTGGGAGACATGTTGTTCCACTGGGCCAGCTCGTTAACACCAACATTGTGTTTCTGGGCAATTGTCCAGAAACTGTCGCCGGACTTTACCAGATACTCAATTTTGTAACGGCCATTCACAGAACGATTTTGTCTGGCTGCCAGGCGCTGGCTGGCACTGAGGGTGTAACTTTCTGCAGTTTTCGCGGCTACCGGAATCATCAAACCCTGACCAATACGAATGATGGTGCCGCTGAGTTTATTGGCCTCAGAAATAACATTGACCGTGGTTCGGTATTTCATGGCAATGGTACCCAGGGTGTCACCAGACATTACTGTGTAGCGATGCCACTTTACCCGATCCTCGGGCGGCAGACTCGCCAGTTGAGTTCGGAAATGTTCGGCATGAGCCACTGGCACAACCAGGTGGTGAGGCCCCTCGGGAGGCGTTGACCAGCGGTTAAGCCCGGGGTTCAGCCGGTAGAGTTCTTCCTGTTCGACTCCCGACAGTTTTGATGCCTTGGCCATATCCAGCTGACCACCAGTAAGAACTTTGGCGAAATAGGGCTTATTCGCGATTTTGTCGAACTTGACACCATATTTGGATGGATTGCGAACCACTTTCCCGAGGGCAATCAGTTTTGGTACATAAGCTGTGGTTTCACTGGGAAGATCAAGTGCCCAGAAGCGTGTGGATCTGCCAAGCTGTTTATTTTTCCGAATGGCCCGTTGTACCCGGCCAGGGCCAGAATTAAATGCGGCCAGTGCCAGTTCCCAGTCACCAAAACTATTGTGCAGGCTTTGCATATAGTCCAGCGCCGCACGGGTAGAATGGACAACATCCCGGCGGCCGTCATACCACCAGTTCTGATCGAGACCATAGTGCTTACCCGTTTCCGGCATGAACTGCCAGAGTCCGGAAGCACCTGCATGGGAGTAGGCGAAAGGATCGAAACTGCTCTCGACAATTGGCATCAGCGCCAGTTCCAGGGGAACATTTCTGGCTTCGGCTTCTTTGACAATGAAATAAAGGTAGGGCTCAGAACGTTTGGCAATCTGGCTGAAGTAATGCTGGTGACGTGTATACCAGTCCAGTTCCGCCTGAATTCGAGGGTGATTCTGGTCAAGATCCATCGCCAGGCCAGACCGAATGCGAAGCCAGAGGTCGTTGACTACCGCAGCGGGGGGCTTTTTTACCGGAGTTATCGTCTCCGGTGTCACCTCCGCTTTTTCATCCGTCTTTAAAACCAGAGGCTTAGTCTCTTCCCTGATGGTTGATGCTGAAGATGAGGGCGATGTACTCACCAGCTGACAGCCGGTCAGAAACAGTGAAAAGGCCAGCGTTGGCAGAGTCCGTCGGGGAGCTGTTTGGCCAAAAATAAATCGCTGGCCTTTTAAGTAAGGGGCTTTGGTCATATATTGGGTTCTGAGTATTTTCAGTTCATTATTTTACCACTATCAAAAATTATCCTTCCATGCTCGGATTACCCTTAGAACGTCAACGGGGTTTGCACCAGAGGACGGATCCCTGTCAGAGGCAGCTTGAATGACTTCCGGTTGGTCTGATCTCAGGAACGGATTTGTGTCCAGCTCCGTTCTCAGTGTTGAGGGCACAGTAGGCCGGTTTTCAGAGCACAACTCAGCAACTTGCATGGCTTGTTCCTGTAGCTTCTGGTTATTTGGCTCCACTGCCCGGGCAAATTTCAGATTTGCCTGAGTGTATTCATGGGCACAGTAAATCCGTGTATTGTCAGGGAGTGAGGCCAGGCGTGACAGGCTGCTATACATCTGTTCAGCCGTCCCTTCAAATAATCGGCCACAACCGCCAACAAATAGAGTGTCTCCACAAAAAAGAGCGGGATTTTCATCGTCGCCGGAATCTGTAAAGTAAGCAATATGGTCCAGTGTGTGGCCGGGAGTGGCCATAATTTCAAACTGGCAGTTACTGAGCTTAACCGTATCATTATCGCGTAACGTGTGAGTGATTCCGTTAATGTTCCGGTTATCAGGACCGTAAACCGGAATGTTTCTGTTTCTGGTCAGTTCACTGATTCCGCCGGTATGATCAAAGTGGTGGTGCGTAATGAGAATACCGGCCAGATTGAACCCATGACGGCTCAGTACTTCTTCAACGGGTCTGGCATCGCCCGGATCAACCACAAAAACATCCTGACTATCCGGCGCATGAAACATCCAGATGTAGTTGTCATTAAATGCGGGTATCGGAGATATAATCAGCATTACCTTAAATGTCCTTTCATCCTGATCTTCATTGATGCTGCTGCATGGGGAGTATTGGCTTTGGGCCTGTATAGGCTATGATGCTGTCCGGGAATACATTGCCATTATCGCGGGTTGTCCAGACGGGGCGCCAGGACAGATGCTATTTCCTGACAACTTTCCAAGAGAAGATGTTATAGCTGACGCAAGCTGATGTCATAGAATATTTTTTTCTGTATAAACTCGGCGATAAGGAGGTTAACATGAAAAGGCCTGATGATGAAAAGTGTCTGGGATGTTTGCAGATCAGGTGTGAAACAAGTAATGACTGTTTATTGGTACAATGATTTGCATGATTCGACGATTTCGGAAAAGGACTAAAAGCAGTCTCTCTGACCGTATTGGAGACTTGCGCCACTGGCTGGATACCGATTCAGGAAGCTTACTGGTTGACTATGAAAAAAGCCTGCTGGAGCGAGAGTTAGGGACCATCTTTGGTTTCCATGCGGGGCAATACTCTGCATCCTGGCATAAAGACCTGATGTTCAGCAGTCCGGTAAGACGACAGTTTATCCTCGGTTCCAGCCAGCTTGCCGATTGCCCCCGGCCTCAGGTGATGGCTGATCCACATTACTGGCCAGTGTCACCGGGAAGTCTTGATCTTGTTCTTTTGCAACACACGCTGGAAATTGCGGACAGTCCCCATCGCCTGCTGAGTGAGGCAGCGAATACCATTATACCGGATGGCAAGCTGGTTATTATTGGCTTCAATCCTTATAGCATGACCAATATTGCACGATGGTGTGTACCAAGTCAGCGTCGTCTTCTCAGGAATGCGCAGTTTATTTCGACGTCAAGGTTGAAAGACTGGCTTGCCCTGCTTAATTTCACTGTGGAAAGAATCGTTTATGGTGGCTATGTACAACCACTGAAACGCTTCTGTACCGGTTTGCGTGGTGATTTGCTTGAAGAAAGGCTGGAGCAACTTCAGCTTCCGGTCGGTGGCTTTTATATGATGATTGCCACCCGTGAAACCCTCGGGCTGACACCGGTAAGAAAGGTATGGTCCGATGTGCGCAGGCGTTTTGTCGGTCAGCCATTGACCCGTCCCAGTGCTGGTAGAGCCAGCACAGTAACTGTAAACAAAGACTGGAGTTCTTTTGAGTCAGACCGTTGAAATTTTTACCGATGGTGCCTGTAAAGGTAATCCGGGACCCGGTGGTTGGGGGGTTTTACTCCGTTACGGGACTGTCGAGAAAACGCTTTTTGGTGGTGAACCTGAAACCACCAATAACCGGATGGAACTTATGGCTGCTATAGAAGGCCTCAAGGCCCTGAAACGGCCATGTTCCATTATTCTGACCACCGACTCCCAGTATGTCCGTAAGGGAATTACAGAATGGATGAAAGGCTGGAAACGGAAAAACTGGAAAACATCAGCCGGTCAGCCAGTCAAGAATCAGGACCTCTGGCAACTGCTTGATAAGGAGAGCCAGCGACATGATATCGATTGGCGATGGATCAAGGGGCATGCAGGTCATCGCGAAAATGAAATTGCTGACCAGCTGGCCTGTAAGGGTGCGGAAGCTCACAAAAAATAGGTGTCCTTACTTGCCAATATTTGAGAACGGTTAACGATGCGACAGATAATTCTTGATACAGAAACCACCGGTATTGACCCTAAACAAGGGCACAGAGTCATTGAAATAGGCTGTGTGGAGATGATTGACCGGAAGCTCACCGGCAACCATTACCATGTCTATATCAACCCACAGCGGGTAGTCGAGCAGGAAGCGATTGACGTCCACGGCATTACCAATGAGTTTCTGGCCGATAAGCCGGTGTTCAGTGCCATTGCTGATGAATTTCTCGAGTTTATCCGCGGTGCTGAGCTGGTTATTCATAATGCAGCGTTTGATGTTGGTTTTATCAACCACGAGTTTTCCCTGTTACGCCGGGGTTTTCCCAATGTGGAAAGCTGTTGTGGTGTGCTTGATACTCTGGCACTGGCCAGGAAAAAACATCCGGGCCAGAAGAATAACCTGGATGCCTTATGTAAGCGTTACTTTATTGATAACTCTTCCCGGACCCTCCATGGGGCGTTGTTAGACTCTGAGATTCTGGCGGAAGTCTACCTTGCCATGACCGGTGGACAAACGGCACTTTCCCTGGGCAGCAGTGATGATAGTGGCGGTGATTCAGAAGAGGGCGGTAGTACCATTCGCCGACTGGCTGATGCCAGGCCAGCACTTCGGGTCATCTCTGTCAGTGATATTGAGTTGCGAAATCATCAAAACAAGCTGGAACAGATTCAAAAACAGTCGGGCAACTGCCTGTGGCTTTCTGACGATTAATTAGGGCCTGTTGAGGTTTTGTTGCGAGCTTAGTGGATGAAAAGGAATCAAGGAGTCTGTTTTGCCACCGGATCATGATCTTACCGATGTCGTTGACGTGAACTATCTACCTTTGCAAGGCCTGCAACCAGGACTGAGAGGTCAATGCTGGCTGGTACTGTTTGAAGGACAAGTTGTTCTTAATGACGAAGTCTCCGGAGAAAATTTCCTCTGGTACAGCCTCGATAAGTTTCTGCTGGCGATAAAACAAGAGGCGATAGTTACGGGCTATCTCCATGACAGGGCAGTAGGAATTGTCGAACTCTCAAGGCTCACTGTTGAAGCAGGTACTGCGAGTGTCAGGGCCTTAATGTCAGTGTCAGACTCAACGGTTTATAGTTTCCTCAGTCATGGCCTGCAAATCCTGACCTCACGAAAAGAATATGCCTTTTGTGGCTGCTGTGGCCATCAAACACAGGAAAAAGCTGGAGAGTGGGCAATGGTTTGTGTCCAGTGTGGGCACCATGCTTATCCCCGGATTTCTCCCTGTATTATTGTTTTGGTGACGAGGGGAGATGAAATGCTCCTGGTCCGACATCATCGCCATGGTAAAGAATCAACCATGCATACGCTGGTGGCCGGTTTTGTTGAACCTGGAGAGAGTGCGGAAGAGGCAGTTCATCGGGAGGTACTTGAAGAAACTGGCCTCACCTTGGGTAAACTCCATTACTGTTTCAGTCAGAGCTGGCCTTTTCCCCATTCGCTAATGATGGGGTTTCATGGGGAATACAAAGCTGGCGAACTGGTTCTCGAAGAAAAGGAACTCTGTTTTGGTGGTTGGTTTCATCGGGATAATCCACCAGATCTGCCACCGGAATTTACCATAGCCAGAAAGCTGTTGGATTTTATTAGATGATATTATTCAATCATATTTTATGATTAAAAATAATATATCTGAAACTCTTGAGTAAAAAAGTTTAATCATCAGCTGGAACCCAGCTTAAAAATTGATAGGCTATGAATTGACTCAGGGTCAGGTAATCAATAACCCGGTATGATAGATCTTTCACAAAAATAATAAAGCCAGCCCTGAATAGCTTCAGGCTGGCTTTTGGGATGATTCTACAGGAGATAATTTCTCAATCGACGATCAGTTGGGGAAAAGAGCACTGAGTTTGGTAGCCAGCATCATATTTCCTTCAGTTCGCAACTTACCCATCATAAATGCCTGCATGCCATCCAGCTCTCCGGACATCACGCCAACCATGGTTTCACTGTCCATAATCAGTGTTACGCTTGGGTCGTCATGAGCACCAGCAACGATATCCAGGGTGCCATCTTTGATGATCAGGTGATAGGTATCAGCATCTTCAATATTGAACTGGAAAATCTCATCGAGGCCATTGGCTGCATCGGCATTAAAGCGGGCTTTCATGGACTCAACGGTGTCGGCAGCAGTGCTCATAGATTATTTATCCTTTTTTCTTGGCGTTAAGCAATTCTGGTTCGAACCCAACGAATGTTATGAGTATTAACCGAGGGTGTCAATGAAATTCAAACGCTTGTATGAATCCCTGTCTGACACAGTCACTTTTTATAGTCCCCGGCAATGATAAATCAGTTATGATATAGGCCATTTTGATACTTAAACCCACAAGCCTTTCTAAGGAGGTCCCTTTGGAGTATCTGGCAGACTTTATCTTGTTTCTTGCCAAAACTGTCACCCTGATTGGTGGTGTGGCGGTTTTAGTGGCTCTGGTGACAGCAATTGGCCAGAAGACCAGGAAAATGCATAAGGGACATCTTGAGATTACCCGCCTTAATGAACACTACGAGCACCTTCAGACGGATTTGAAACATGCGCTGCTGGATAAGGCTGGGCTGAAAAAAGCAGCCAGGGAAGAGAAAGAGAAGGCGAAGCTGGAGAAAAAAGCCAGGAAGAATGAAGAATGTGAGGAAGCGATCAAACCAAGAGTTTTCATCCTTGACTTTCACGGGGATATTAAAGCATCAGCGGTCAAATCTCTGAGGGAAGAGATTACCGCGGTTCTTTCTCTGGCGGATAAAGAGCGGGACGAAGTGGTTATCCGGCTGGAAAGTGGCGGCGGCCTGGTTCATTCCTATGGATTAGCGGCATCCCAGCTGAAGCGCATCCGTGATAAAGGGGTCAAGTTGACAGTTACCGTCGATAAAGTTGCGGCCAGTGGTGGCTATATGATGGCTTGTGTTGCCCATCATATTGTTGCAGCTCCTTTTGCGGTACTGGGTTCTATTGGCGTAATGGCACAGTTGCCCAATGTTCACCGTCTGTTAAAAAAGCATGATGTTGATATTGAGTTACACACGGCCGGTGAATTCAAGCGTACTCTGACGGTGCTTGGTGAAAATACAGAAAAAGGGCGTCAGAAATTTATTCAGGATATGGAAGATACACATCTGCTGTTTAAGGATTTTGTCAAAACGGAGCGGGAAGTAGTTGATATTGATCAGGTTTCCACGGGTGAGATCTGGTATGGCCAGAAGGCGCTGACCCTCAGCCTGATTGATGAAATCAGCACCAGTGATGAATATATCTACCGGAAGGTCGATGAAGCTGACCTGGTACAGATTGAGTATGTGATGAAGAAAGGTATTGCCGACAAGTTGGGTATTGCCGCTGAGTCTGCCCTGGATAACACCTTAATGAAGTGGTGGGGAAGATTTAACACCAGTCGCTTCTTTTCTTAGCAGCGCTTTTTAATCTAACCACTCTAACTCTCAAGGTATTGGTAATTTTTGCTGTTATCTGGACTGATTCTTTTTGAACTATAGATCTACATAGTAGTCAAATGATCTATCAGTTATTCAGATAGGCAATAATAATGAATCCTGTTGGAGCATCAGTAGCGGCTGGTTACCCTCACAGCCAGTCGCATAATGGAAATAACGTCGGTGAGACAAAGCATTGGACGCAGTCCCGAACCGTTCGGGCGGTAGCTGGGGTAGCCATATTAGCCTTGGGGGGGCTTACGGGCCTGGCTGTTTCTTTTTTTGCCAGTCCCTTTGCTGCGATTATTGCTGCCAGCGCGGTTACTGCAGTACTTGGCGTGTGTGTGATTGGGTATTTTTACTACCATAGTGGTAGTGCGACACCGCCTGATATAGAGACACCAGAACCTGTCTCAGCAGGTGAAGGTAATCCTGAAGCTCCCGTTCAACCATCTTCATCCACTGCTTCTTTTGTTCCACCGGCGCCTCCATCCACTGCTGCTTATATGCCACCTTCACCACCTCCATACACTGCTTTTTATGTGCCGCCGCCCCCATATTCTCCTTACGCTGTGCCCTCTGCCCCAGCAGAGACTGTGGCCGGGCATGTGCCTTCAGTAACATCAAATACCGCTCCAGCTGAGCCTCCCCCGGCATACACTCCGTTACCGGCATCCTCAGTACCAGACCCTACTGAGCCGCCACCAGCTTATAAATTGGTAGATTCAGAGGAATTCATACGCATGCAGGAAGCGAGCGTTGATGCTTTGCTGAGACAGCACGGGGAAAATATTTATCGAAGCAGTCGTGATGGAAATTGTCTGTACGATTCAGCAGCACACCAATGCCCGGAAATCGCCAAAGACGCAACCGATCTTCGCCGTCAGGTTGCCTGTTTTGCCAGAAACTGGCAACAACGCTATCCAAATGGCAACATCAATTTTTCACCTGTCGAAGCTCGAGCCTATGCGAGATTACAAGGTGATGTTGGATATGAAGCCGGTGATACCACCATAACTAATGGACTTGAAGAAATAGCAGTTCCGGGATGTTTTTCAGACCATATTGACACTTTCTTCCTGGCTCAGGTTGCCAGAATGCCAGTCATTGTCATAGATACTGATAACCATGTGACGATTGCTGTGGATGAAAATGGTAAATCCATGGACTGGCTTGATGCTTATGATCGCAACCTGGTTCCCCGCAGAAAAATTCTTTTGGTGCGTGATGGTCCCCACTTTATGGGACGCCATTTGGAACAGAATTAATTTTTCTGTTCCAAATCAGTTTTAATCCCTTCTCAAGCGTTCTGACAAGGCAATAGGTGATTCAAAGCGGAATACAACGATATAAGAAGACACCAGCAGTGAGAGTATTGCCGTTGCCTGGATAATATGGGCAGAAACCTCACCAATCATATTCTGCCCACTGGCAAAAGCGGCTATCAGTATTGAAAACTCACTGGTCTGACCTAATCGAACGCCGACTTCCCAGGCTGTAGAACGCTTTTCACTGACCTTGCGCAGCAGAAAACCAAAAACCACCGGCTTGATCAGGATAACAGCCCCTGTCATGACCAGTGCCGGGATCAGTACATGGTTTAGCAGGTCAAGGTTGAAACTGGCACCGATAGAAAAGAAAAACAAAACCAGGAAAAAGTCTCTTAACGGTTTAAGGTTGATGGCTATATATTGGGCGATTGGACTGGTGGCAATACTGATTCCGGCAATAAAGGCACCAATTTCATAGGAGAGGTTCAAGCTGTGAGCCAGCTCCGCAAAGCCGAGGCACCAACCCAGGGCCATCAAAAACAGATATTCATGAAAACGGTCAAAGCGCACCATCAATGGCAGCAGAAGGTATTTGACCAGAATTATAGCGGTAAAAAACAGTGCTGGCAGGGCAATAAATGCCATCATCAGTTCACCGTAGTTGGCGCTGTGGGATGGATTAAGGTTGTAAAGCAGCAAGAGCGCAATAATGGCCATCAAATCCTGCAGTAGCAGCAGGCTGACCATGATCTCACCGGTATGCCTGTGATGCAGTACGGTCGTTGGCAGGAGCTTTATGCCAATGATCGTGCTGGAAAACATCATGCTTGTACCAATGATGATTGCCTCGTTCCGGGGCAGGCCAAAGCTGAGCCCAAGTCCATAACCCGTCAAGGCAAAGAGAAATGAACTCGCTAAACCAACGGTAGCCGTTTTCCTGAGCAGATGGGCAAGGTGGCTTGGCTGCATGTCCAGCCCAAGAAGGAAGAGCAAAAAGATGATGCCAACATGGGCAATATCATTGAGAAGATTGGTGTCATTGACCACTTCCAGTCCAAATGGACCCAGTATGGCTCCAAGGGCGATGTAAGCGACGAGCAGGGGCTGACGGGTGAATAAGGCACCAGTAGCGAGAATCGCTGCCCCAGTGAAAATAAGAAAAAAAGAGAAGAGCAGGGAACCGCTTTCCATCATTCTGGCTCATTCTTGGATTATTTATGGAAAGGACAGTATAACCAACAGTTTGGTTTTCGTGCAGAAGAAGGAAAAAATCTCTCCCATTGAAGGAAGAGATTCCAAACTGAGGTTAAAACTGATGTCTTAACCGGTAAACAGGTAGTGTTTTATCGGCAGCGGTTTGATAGTCCGAAGTAAATGTTGTCAGAGCCGCCAGGGCATAATCCGGGTGCTGATCTTCCCTTAATCTGAAACTACTGAATCCACAGCGCTTCAGGTAATAGAGCTGGTCGACAAGAATGTCTCCTACGGCTCTTATATCGCCCCGATAATCAAAGCGTTCCCGAAGCAAACGAGCCAGAGAATAGCCACGACCATCCATAAACCCGGGAAAGTTAACAGCGATGATTTCAAACTGGTTCAGGGTATTTGCCACCGTTTCAGGTTCGTCGCCACTGTCAAACCAGATGCCAACCTGACCATTGTGCAGGCCATTGGCTTTGATAGCCTGATTAATTGACGAAACATGAAGCAGCACATTGCCTTCAGGTAAGATGGGCTCTGCCCGATCCCGCTTCAGGATCTGAAAGTCATCATTACTTATTTGCTGATCCTTAAGCAGCTTTGGCATAAACCTTCTCCTTGAATGGCTGAACACCAACCCGCCGACAGGTATCGACAAAACGTTCTTCCGGAGTACGGAGTTCAACGTAAGTATTCAGGATTTTGTCGATGACGTCGGGAACTTCATCCATTTTGAAGGATGGTCCAAGGATCTTGCCCAGAGACGCATCATGCCCTGATGCACCACCGACCTGAACCTGGTAATACTCTTCACCTTTACGGTCAACACCGAGAATGCCGATATGACCGACATGGTGATGTGCGCAGGCATTCATACAGCCTGAAATATTCAGATCCAGTTCGCCAATGTCATGTAGAAAATCAATATCATCAAACCGTCGCTGAATCATTTCTGCCAACGGAATAGATCGAGCATTAGCCAGTGCACAGAAGTCGCCTCCCGGGCAGCAGATCATATCAGTCAGCAGACCGTGGTTGGGTGTTGCAAGCTTTAGTGGTTTCAGTCTCAACCACAGTTCATGAAGCTGACGTTGGGGAACATCGGAAAAAATCAGATTTTGTTCGTGACTGACTCTGAGTTCACCAAAGCTGAACCGGTCAGCAAGGTCTGAAATGGCTTCCAGTTGCTCGGCACTGGCATCTCCCGGGGCATCAGCCGTTGCCTTTAACGTCAGAGTAACGGCACTATAACCCGGTTTTTTATGGGGATGGACATTGCGCCTCAGCCATAGCTGAAAATCAGGTTCAGCGGATAAAGCCAGGTCAGTGAAGTCAATATTGGTCAGTGCTTCATAGTCCGGCTCGGTAAAAAAAGATTGGACCCGATCAATCTCCTGTTGGGGAAGGCGGGCTTGTGTATCTTTCAGGTGTGACCATTCTTTTTCGACCTTTTCTGAAAAAACCTCAGTCGTCAGTGCCTTGACCAGAATTTTAATTCGGGCTTTATACTTGTTATCCCGCCGTCCATAACGGTTATAGACTCTCAGTACCGCATCCAGATAGCTCAGGAGATGCTCTGGTTCAAGGGACGGTTTAATAACGGATCCCACCATGGGCGTTCTTCCAAGACCACCGCCGGCCAGGATTTTAAATCGAACATCGCCATTCTGGTTTAAGAAAGCATGAATGCCGATATCATGCACCTGTGTTGCTGCACGATCCTGTTCACTGCCACAAACCGCTATCTTGAATTTCCTTGGCAGATAAGCAAATTCCGGATGGAAGGTGGACCATTGCCGGATAATTTCACACCAGGGGCGAGGATCAACAATCTCATCGTACGCTACACCGGCAAACTGATCCGTTGTGGTATTACGGATACAGTTGCCGCTGGTCTGAATGGCATGCATCTGAACAGTGGCCAGTTCTTCCAGAATTTTCGGTACCTCTTCCAGCCGTGGCCAGTTCAGCTGAAGGTTCTGTCGGGTGGTAAAGTGGACATACCCTTTATCAAAGCGTCTGGCAATGCTGGCCAGTTTACGCATCTGCTGACTGCTCAACATGCCATAGGGAATGGCAATGCGCAGCATAGGGGCAAAGCGCTGTACGTAAAGTCCATTCTGAAGACGAAGAGGCAGGAACTCATCTTCTGGCAACTCTCCGGCAAGAAAGCGACGGGTCTGATCCTTGAACTGCAGGACCCTCTCATCGACTATCTGCTGGTCGTAATCATCGTATTTATACATGAATTATTCGTCTGATTAGCCACATCCAGGGAGCAGGTCAGAAACCTGCGACAATGGAAGAATACTTATTTTTATTTATACGTAAAACTATTATTTATCAATAAAACTAGATTAAAAAGTAATAAACCAAAGTGGGGCAATAAGTTGATGGTTGGTCAGGATTTCGCTAACTTGAATAAGTTGGATCGAGAAGCACACTCTTTACCGGATAAAGGAGATAAATAATGAAAGACAGTACTGTTGACGCCATTGCGGCTGTTGCATTGATAATGCTGGTTGTTGTAACAGCTGTATACTGGGTAAGTACACAGTGAAAGCTCATGTGTTTTGAGTTATCACGTGCACTACAGATATGAGTATCAACACAAATAATACGGTCCCTGCTATTCCAGCGATGATGTAGTGCGCTGGCTTGCCATGTTGGAAATCCCTTTCAAGATTAGCCCTTTTTTGAACACCGAAGGCAGCAGATAGTGCACTGAGAATCACTGATTTTACACCTGTCCCTTTTTTATCCGACATAGCGATTGGCGTCATTAGCTGTTAGATTGATCATTCTATGATCTTGTTATTGAAGTTGGCAACCGCACAAGTCTAATTGAGGATAATAATCCTGATCCTGTACTGGGTATCCCTGGCGGCAAAGTAGCCGATCCAGCTATCTTTTTCAGCTTCTGTCCATGATACCAGTTGATCAGCCAGTATTTGGGTGCCCCTGGCTCCCAGATCTTTTAAATAGGGAAGTAATACATAAGCCATGGCTCCGAGAACCAGGCCATTGGTTGCAGATGTCACGGCTCTTTGCAGCGCAATATTTAAACCACCGGTCGTATAGTAGTTCAATACACCATTCATGAAGTAATAGGTCGCTATCGGGATAATGGTTGCTGCGGCTACAGGGACTGCATAGCCTTTGATATTTTCCGGAAGAGGGACCAGTTGATACCCTGTTGAAGCAATCGCTTCCGCCCTTTCGCCAATAGAGTTTATCTGGTGCTGCAGGTTGTCAAACAGGTTTATATTCCCGGGGTCTGAAGGATCCAGGTGGCTAAGCCGTTCATCCTGACCTGCAGGTATCATCTCTTTTAGCTGGTAAAAACGGTAGCCGATTTCAAGTAGTCCAGCTCCTGCAGCGAGACCATAAGCGGACGTTGCATCCCATCCTCTGCCTTTAAAGAACTTAATATAACCATTATGAATGGTGTATTGAATACTCGTCTTTATCGAGAAATTAAAATCGCCGGCGAGGTCGGGCAAATAGTCAAAGCCCAGATCTCTTCGGATTAAAGACAGCGCGTCCCCGGGGACATTGCCAATCATATTGAATCCATATCCGACCATCAGCATGGCAATACCGTCAATGGTTTCGTCATTCAGGCTATGGATCGTGGGCCATTTCCCGAAGACCTGGTGCAGGCGGCCCTCACTGTGGAGCCTTTTCAGTGAACTGGCAACAACAGATGACATACAGTCAAACATTCGATTGGTGGGGGTTGTCCTCAGGAATAGTCTGAACGTTTCAGCCTTGCTCCTATGTATTGGATTCTTTTCAATTTTATTAAAGTTTACTGCGTCAGCTGATGGTCTGTCCGGGTCGCCGGTTACCGGCTCACCATGATTTGAGAGAAGTGTATATACTGTAAAACCTTCAACAAAATCGGCAGAACACTGGGCAAAGAGAGAATCAGTATCTGAAAACAGCTGATGTTGAGCCAGCTTCCTGATTGATTGAATAACATCAATGCCGAGAAGTAAATAATTCCAGCGTAGAAGGGTTGGCCAGAAGGAGTGAGGCTGCCATGTTACCATGTTCATGGCAATAATAGGGATAACCTGGGGAACAAAAGCACCCACAGCAGCTACCCTGGAAAGGTTTTCTTCTTTTTCAAGTATGACTTTTATTTTTTTACCCATCATTTTATCAGTGGTATTTATCGTTAGATTAATAAAGTGATCATTGTTTGCCCCGTGTATCTTTCCATTTTTAACAATAAGAGCTTCCTTGTCATGCCAGTACATTTCATTTGACTCTATATCTCCTGTACTGAAAAAAGCCTGGTCTTGTTCAGATATGAATTTTATGGGTATTTTCCCGTAAAGTTGCTCTTTTAATATTCTGGTATCAATTTCAATATGAAGAGGAGTATTATCTTTCACCATAATTTCAACAGAATTATTGTTGTCAGGAGAAAGCTTCTGAATATTAACAGCAAAAGAATTTACAGAAAAAATTGAGAGAATAATGATTAAAATACTCTGATAGTTAACTATCTGAAATGAAGTTAACCCTAGAGGGGTTGAATAAAAACCAGTAGGTATTTTTGATCTGGATGGTTCTATTTTTTTTCTGGAATTTAACAGCGACCGATGACCCATTATTTACCACCTCAGTAAAAATGGCGATCCTTTGCCACAGTAAAACCTGAAATAATCCGGTTTAGAGCAGTTATTTCTCTTAAGGAGAAGACCAATATATTTTAAATG
>NZ_JAHHPP010000163.1 GCF_024606265.1 Endozoicomonas sp. SESOKO1 | reverse complement strand
CCAGAAACTGATTAATAGAAACCAGGCAGAAACACAGGTTCTGGAAGGCAAGATACAAAATATGCAAAAGAAATTAACTGAATGCCTACAGTACCATGCCCATGATAAACTTTTCATTAAGCCTGCGCCTGGAAAAAACCACAGCAATAGCACTGAAACAAATTCCCTTGCTGACAATACCAGCCATACCAGAGCCTTCACGCCATCAATACCCGCACACACAACCGTTAACGACAGTTCAGCAACGGCTTTAACCACCCAATCGGTAAACACAACCCAGGCGACCAACACAACAAGTCCACTTACACCGACTACTCCCCTGCCGCCACTGAGGAAATTGGTTTCCGATAGCGTGAAAATCACGTTAATGGCGTCACTGAGAGACAAACTGGCAGACTATCAACAACAGCTAAAAAACAGGCCTATGGCAACTGCCGGAAATTACGGGGGGAATATCACCGCTCAGCAACCCGATACTATCTCCGGGATAGCTCAGCAGCCGGAAACCATCTTCGGTGAACGTCCGGATGATCCATCTCTTCGGCTAATGAATCAGTTCCTTCAGCAGCATTCAGACCCAACATCACAGCCAACATCACAGCCAACATCACAGCCAACAGTTGACTTGTCCCCGTTAATATCAAGTATTAAAAAAAGGGTGGAAATGTATGAATTATTCAATCTGGTATTAATGGTTTCTTCCTTCACCAGGGCTATTAAAAAATCCTTCCCGGCCGTCGCCAGAGTTTACGACAATAAACTGAAACAGTTCGCTGACCAGATAAAGAATTACCTACCAAACCATGACCAGGATGACACGAAAAGAAAAAGAACCAGAAGAACACTTACCGCAGAGTTAACTGAAGCTCTGCTCAAAGCACTGATTGAGTTTGAGCAAACACCAATGATTGAAGAAATGAAAGTATTCTTCAAAGGCTTCGAAGAGAGGCGCGATGCCTTCACCAAAGCCCTGTATAACGGTGATTCCATTATTGATGATCCTGAATTCAAAGAGATGTTTGAATCGATGAAAAACAAACTCACTATTATGAAAGGGCTGAATAAGTACGGCCACGAAATTGAAGACGCTATCGATAACGATGATTATTACCGAGCTGGCCAAATTACCTTCAGAGTTAATACACTTTACGACAAAATACAGGCTACCCCAAATGACTACGCATCAGAAAACCCTTATCTTGACCTTCTAAACGAAATCAAGGAGATAGAAACCAATCAGGTTGATGCCCTGGTATCACTGACCAATCAGGCAGCTGCCGCGATCCATCTGACGGATATCATTTTTCGAGCGTATGCCCATGATGCCTTGTATCTGGCATTTGATGATACAAAGAGTCTGGGATTTTGTTTCGGGGATGTACTGTCCACAGCCATTGCAGGTCAATACGGGATGTTTCAAAATTCATTGAGTAGCCTGGCAAAGTCAATATTGTTTGGTGTCGGTTACAGTCGGCTCCCAATCCAGGTCAGATTTGCCTTGCAGGATGTACTATATCTCCATGATACAGCCGCACCGGAAAACCACCCGGATTCAGTGGGCCTGAATGCTGATAGCTTATATGTTGCCAATGCGTTCAAAACAGCAAGAAAAGTGGAGAAGGCAATATCAGACCAGATTGCACTGGTGTCGCACAGATACAATTCAATAAGTGAACTGACCCAGAAACTGTTTGACCAGATTCCTGCTGACAGCCCTGGTACTGAATGGGTCCAGTTTGCGGTTACACCTTCTGATGATCATATTTGTTACTTTGCTTTCAGCAAAAGCGACAATCTCTTCAGGCTGACTGTTCAGGATATGGATAGCGGTGTGATAACGATTACCGGTGCAACTCTGGAACAGCTGAAAGCCCGAATACCAAATGCACTGCAGCCAATTTCTGCTGCGTATAATATACCACTACACCCGGGGGCTGGGGCTAACCCCGTTGGTACAGGTTTCTGTCGTCTTACCAAAGATTTGCTGGACCCGATTGAAAACCTGCAACTGATCCAGG
>NZ_JAHHPP010000162.1 GCF_024606265.1 Endozoicomonas sp. SESOKO1 | reverse complement strand
CCGTAACCAACAGCTGGTTGAGGAAAACGAACGGCTGAAAACCAGTTGCAGGTGCTGCAGGCAGAAAATCATCAGCTGGTTAGGGATGATAAACTGCACTGGTTTCTTATTGGTGGTGGTACGATATTACTGGGGGTTCTTCTTGGATTGTTCCTGCCGATGTTGAAGATTCGCAAGAAAGAGAGCGCATGGGTTTGAGTCCAGCGGGGCGGGCAGGTTAACTGCATGCCCCTGAAAACCATTCATATCAGATATTCCCGGGCAGCCCCCAGGTTCTATCCTCGCCATGGTGCTATGAGCCTGTCCGAGAATAGACTGCCCTACTGCGGTGGCAGCAAATTGGTCTAAAAAGTCCGTTTTGTTCGGCAAATAGCCCCGCTATTCACCTCACAAAACGAAATTTTTATCCTCAATTTGCTGCCATCCTCGCTACGGGCGCTATTCTCGGTCAGGCTCCTAGGATCAAACTCATGCTCCTGATAAAAAGTGAAGAAAAATGATAGTCTTATGAACTGACTTCAGGAGAAAGGCAAATAATGACAGTGCAGAAGCCGGATCTTGAGTTACGTTACCTTAAAATACTGAAAGCCAATCACCAAAGTGGCCGCCTGGTAGAAGACTATAGTCTTTTATATTCCATTCTAGTCAGCCCTGTGCAACCAGAAGCAGGAGGAACTTGAGCATCGTTTTGGGATGGAAGTGTTTACCCGTATAAATCCCGACCACGTTGCTTTACCACTGCAGGATTACAACTTCTGGAACTGGCGGAAAACCGGCAAAAAAAGTACTGCCACGATTCAAGTCGACAGCACAATGCTTCAATCTATAATGCTCAAATCTATTAAGTTGTCAATGACTGGCTTCCTGAATCTCATTTATATTTTGGGGCAAATTCAAATCATTGATAATTATTCCAGACACCCAACTTCCGCGTGGTATTTTTTATACCAGTACAATTAATCAGCGATAATCAATAATACGAAATTGAGTGAATCATATACTTTTTTTACCCGCGTTATGAACAGGTCATTAAACACCAAATATTTACCAGGAACACCGGCTATTTGGTCTACCTTTTAATTTATTATGATAATGTTCTTCAAAGAACCAAAGCACTTCCGGTGGCTGTTTTGTCAAGATTTGTCAAGAGTTTCTCGTGCCAATTTTATGTAATAGTTACCCTGTTAACAGAAAGAAAATAAAAACTGTCTTTCGAAAAGACCAAAAGGCATCAATAGCCAATCATTATTTAATTTTTCTATTCTTCACGACGATGACAGCAAGCCTTGATACTACAGGCGGCATGGAAATCACCAATACCTATCAGCTGATACATGATCACTTATCAAAAATCCACTCCGTAGATAAGTACAAGAATGCCATGAACTCTCGTAACCAGAAACAGGAGTTACCGGAAATTCTCCTGTCCCCGGGAGAAAGACGAAGCATTCTTTTGCAAAACTTTTCCCGAGTCCATAAGACAGGCAATGGGATAATAACCCATCATGCCGTTAAAGACCTGCATATTCTCAGTGGAACCCTACAAAATCCCGAGCATAGCCTGCTCAGCAATTTAGGCTCACCAATCACAGTCACTGGTGAAATCATGTTGGCAAACCTGCTGATATCCCCCATTGCGGATGTAGAAATCCTGCAAAAACGCCAGAGAGCGCTTCAATACCTGTTAGATAACCCTAAAGTCATCTTTCAGATAGAGGAGCAACTTATCCGTTATGCAGCGGATGAAGATGGACTCATAGCCCTGCTCGATCCTTCGGATGTGGTGAACAGCCCCCATTTTGATGAGATTGATTTCCAGACCTACATCCCGGGGCTCACCTCAGATGCCTCCTGTGAAGAAATTGCCCGCCGATTAAACGACACCATTAGTGTTATGAGTGCATTGAATGTTCCCATTGGCCTGATCGGATCCACACTTCTTGGAAAATTTGACGCTCAATATGGCATTATCCAGGGGCTTCTCAATTCAGTAATAAACCTGCCAGCCAACATGAACCTGGTCATTGCCGAAATGCACCAGCACTTTCAGGGGCTTCCACCACCGGTGAAAATTTTTACCCTCGGAAGCTTTGTCGTACTGCAAATGATCGCCATTTATCAATCATACCGGCTCTTTGAGGATAATCGGGCCGCTTACACGTTTATCATGGAGCGCAGCCGAAGACCCGGAAGAGCGCTGGAAAGTGCGAAAGAACTAAAACGACTGGCTCAATATCACCCTGTTCTCGAGGATATTCTGGTCCATTACAGTGGCTTCCTGAAGTTTCGAAATTCCACCCAGGTTCAGGAAATAGCAGCACTGTTAAAAGATGCGCCTGAGAAAACACCCGACGCCTACTCCTATCTGTCAACCAATATGGGGCGCTACAAAAAAAGCCTTATGCTGCTTCGCCGAAACCACATCCCACTGATCAGGATTATGCAGGCCACGGGCGAGATCGATGCCTGGCTGACCATTGCCAAGCTACTGAGGTCATCTTCTTACCGGGAAAAGAATCCATTATGCTTTGCACAATATGAAATATCCGGGCAGCCGGGTATCGAGCTTCTGGGCTTCTGGAACCCCTTACTCTCCCCTGCCATTGCTGTTGCCAGTGACCTTGCCGCCAGCCACGATACACCACCAGCTAATATCATTATCACAGGCCCAAATGCAGCCGGAAAGTCCAATGCCATGAATGCTGCAGCGCTTAACGTCATCATGGCACAGACACTGGGCATCTCCCCGGCTGAATCCTTTAAACTGACACCTTTTTCGTTCATCCACACCCACACGGTCATTGAACCGGAAATGATTACCGGCGTTTCCAGTTTCAGCGCAGAATCAAAACGGGCGATCAAGCTGCTACAGACATTACGCACCTTGAAGACTGGCCAGTTCAGCATTGCCTTTCTGGATGAAATTTTCAGCAATACCAGCCCAAAAGAAGGGGAGATCGGTGCACTGGCCTATATAAAGGCAATTGGCGATTTACCCGGAACGATCAGTATTTCATCTACCCACTACGCCAGGCTGACGTCACTGGCCGGTCAGTTCCCGGACAGGTTTCAAAATCTTCATGTCAGCGCTGAGATCAACAGTGAAGGCCGTCTGCACTACGATTATGCCCTGAAACCCGGTTTCTCAACACAGAATGTTGCCTTCCATATTCTCAAAGAGGAAGGAATCCAGGAGGACTTTCTTGATATTTTTCAATTTATTCTTGAAATGCCCGAGGAAGCGTCCCCTGCCCCCTCCGATTATTTAATGCCTCTGCTTTCTGGGCCAGACCAGGCTGAACCGGGCTCCTCCCAGGGGACTGTGGCTGACCAGCGCCCGCCCCCCATGCCAGTACATAATGCGCCGGACGATTGAGAGCCCCAGGCCATAGCCTCCTGATTTGCGCGTTCTGCTGTCATCCAGTCTGGAGAAAGCAGAAAATACCCTCTCCCATTGCTCTTCGGGAATCCCGGCACCATCGTCATCCACATCGATACGGCAGGTATCCTGGGTGGATGAAAATCGCACCTGAACTTTGCTGTCAGCGTATCGGCAGGCATTGCCCACCAGATTCTGTATAGCCCGATGAATATAGCGGCGATCAATTTCTACAAAACGCCTGGGGTTCAGGACATTGCAGGGAATATGCTCTATCTCAACCCGGTTCTGTAACCTGAGATGCTCGCCAACTACCTGTGCCACCACTTTATCGACATCATGACGTTTCAAACGGAGGGTCGGGGTTCCCTGTTCCAGGTTGGCATAGGTCAGAAACTCATCAACCAGATGATCCAGCTCCTGGATATCCTGATCCATGCCCTCCAGCTGAGCCTCGCGCTCTTCCTGTGTTCTCGCATCAGCAATCAGATCCAGGCCAAAACGCAACCTTGCAACAGGTGTCCTTAGTTCATGGGACACGCCACGGATCATCTCTTTCTGCAGACTCAGCAGACGTTGAATATGGTCGGCCATGGCGTTAAATGCCATGGCAAGTCGACCAATCGAATCCGCCCCCCCAACATTAACCCGTACCTCAAAGTCCCCACGGCTAAAGCGGGTAGCCGCTCTTTCCAGTTTGCGCAGCCGCTTCTCCATGCCCCTGACCAGGATATAGATCGCCAGGCTCAGAGAGATCAAGACAAAAAGCCCCAGGGTCAGGATCAGTTTAAACGGATAAGGGTTCAGTAATTTCAATGGGCCAAGATGGAGTATCTGATCACTGTCCGTCATCTGGGCATAGAGCTGGAGCGATTCTTCTCTTATGTTCAAAACAGTAACAATACTGCCCTGCTGCAACTGGGTGTTTTGCAGAGGCGTTAAAGACGTACCCGGGTATTGGACAATGGACACAGGAAAACTCAGCGACTCCCCGGATCGCTTTGCCAATACTGCAGCTCGCTCATCCGGAGTGTAGTGGCCAAGCAGGTGTCTGAGAAAAACAATGGTACCACTGGCCATTTGCTCTGATATCTCAGCCACACGCCCCTGCAACAACCACCGATCATCAATTAATGCGGTAATAACCGCTGACTTTTCGGTCAGCATCTGAACATCTATGCCCCCCAGGGAGAGCTGCTCAATTTCTTCAGGCGTGAAGTCTGATCGCTCCAGAGGCAACATTGAAAAAGGAATCGACAGTTTATGGCCCCACTCTCCCAGCCACTTCTGCCGCTGCGCCTCAGGCATTGCTGCCAGTACTTCAGAGACAAGGCGGAAGGTACCCCGGGCCATATCTTCCCGGTACTCAGCCAGTCGCACACCATTAACAATGGTGACGACAATACCGGAAAGCACGGAGACCAGAACCAGGGAAAACAACAGGCCGCCATAGATGCGAAGAAAAATACTACTCATGACGTTATGCCAGCAGCTGACTCATTGTTCACATGCTCTTCACGAAGAGATAGCCTTTACTGCGCACCGTCTTGATCAGACGAGGGTGCATGGGGTCGTCGCCAATTTTGGGACGAATTCGTGAAACCCTGACATCGATGGAACGATCCTGGCCGTCGTATTCAATCCCTCTCAACTGGGCAAAAATCTCTTCCCGGCTCAGCACCCGGCCAGCATTCGAGCAAAGCAGCCAGAGCAAGTCAAACTCAGCACTGGTGAGGTCGACGCTCTTGTCATCCAGCCAGGCCTCGCGCATGGAATTATCGACGACCAGGGCGCCAAAGCGCAGGCTAGTCTGCGCTTGCGGCTCGTCTTCTACGGGTGCCGTGCCCCTTCTCAGCAGGGCTCTTATTCGGGCAAGCAGTACTCTTGGGCGAACCGGTTTGGCAACATAATCATCCGCGCCCATTTCCAGCCCCAGTACTTCATCAAGGTCATCGGTCCTGGCGGTCAACATCAGTATTTGGCCATGATACTGGCCTCGCACCCGTCGGCAAATGGAAACCCCATCTTCTCCCGGCAACATCAGATCCAGTACCACCAGGTCGGGGCGCTCACTCAAAATACGCTCAACGGCCTTACCACCATCACCTTCAACCGATACCTGAAGGCCATTATTTTCAAGATACTCACGGGTCAGGGTTGCCAGACGCTCATCATCCTCAACAATCAGGATGCGACCCGTTTCTGCGTTATCCAAAGCCATTGTTTTACACCCCAGGGTTTAACAGACAAATTACTGAAAGTACTGAAGCCATTGCGGTAGTGCAAAGCGGCAAAAATGCAGTACTTCGCTGGCAATCTGATCCTGTACGGGCCGTAGATGTTACACTACCGACGGTCGAACGTCCTCCCCGGAACAAGAGCAGGCCCAAACATTTCTGAGTCAGCGTCCGGAATCCATAACATTCATTATTTTTTTATCAGAACCGGACTCAGAATTTTTTTATTTTGACAAAATCTCCGCTTGATCTTGCAAATTTTTCGTTCTGTCTGAAAAAGTTACCCGGGAGTTAGCAGACACCAACACGGAAAGAAACCCACAGCTTATCCACAACCCCCCCCCCTGTTTTACCGGCTTGAATTTCTCCCGACTGCGCATTATCTTGTGTATATAAACGGTTGCTACACAATATATGGTATCCCTCATAGGGTCCCCCTCGCTGCTGAGTAACGCATTGCCTGAAATTGCCTGAAAAAGTACAGCATACTGGAAATGCCTCAGACAACATTCAGGAAGAACAGCGGATTAACTGTTGGCAGCAGCGTACAACGGAAGAGCGGACGGTGATCAGGGAAGAATGCACACGCAGGTTTTCAGCTGCACGGCCCTGTGGCGCCGACACTGCAGCCTGTCTCGCAGAGGCGGGAATCTGGTTCACCAGGTATTCCCCGGCATTATCCCGGACAGACTCATATTCATCACGACCACTGCAGTGCAAAGCGGTTGGCTTAAAGGCAGTGATGGATAGTGGCGTTGCGGTTGTATGGACAGTACGGGAGGCAGATGCTGCCTGCTGACGGACCAACCGAGGCACGAAGCGCACTGCAACGTCATCTAAAGCAGCGCTTTCATCTCAGAGCATTTTCATTGAATACACAGGTAAGGGTTGAATGAACAAAAATATCCTGGTCACCAAACGTGACGGAGACAAGGAACAGCTGGATCTTGAAAAGATCCACAAAGTAATTACCTGGGCTGCAGAAGGCCTGGATAACGTCTCCGTTTCCGAAGTTGAACTTAAGTCTCATATACAGTTCTACGACGGCATCAAGACCACGGATATCCATGAAACACTGATCAAATCCGCTGCCGACCTGATTTCAGCCCAGGCTCCGGACTATCAGTACCTGGCTGCACGCCTGGCCATTTTCCACCTGCGCAAAAAGGCCTACGGCCAGTTTGAACCGCCCAGACTATTTCGCCATGTGGTCAAACTGGTGGAGATGAAGAAGTATGACCAGCACCTGGTGATGGACTACAGTGAGGCTGAATTTGATCAGATGGAAAGCTTTATTGATCACAGCCGGGATATGAACTTCAGCTATGCGGCGGTCAAGCAACTTGAGGGCAAATACCTGGTGCAGAACCGGGTAACCGGCGAGTACTATGAAAGCCCCCAGATTCTCTACATGCTCATTGGTGCCTGCCTGTTTGCGCAATACCCGAAAGAGACTCGCCTGGATTTCATTGAGCGTTTCTACCATGCGGTGTCCACCTTCAGGCTCTCTTTGCCCACTCCGATCATGTCCGGGGTACGCACCCCTACCCGTCAGTTCAGCTCTTGCGTGCTGATTGAGTGCGGCGACTCACTGGACTCCATTAATGCCACCTCCAGCGCCATCGTTAAATACGTCAGCCAGCGTGCGGGCATCGGTATCAATGCAGGCAATATTCGCGCCCTGGGCAGCCCGATCCGCGGAGGAGAAGCCTTCCATACCGGCTGTATTCCTTTCTACAAGCACTTCCAGACGGCGGTGAAGTCGTGCTCTCAAGGGGGCGTTCGCGGTGGTGCAGCAACCCTCTTCTACCCGATCTGGCACCTGGAAGTTGAAAACCTGCTGGTTCTGAAAAACAACCGGGGGGTTGATGATAACCGCGTTCGCCACCTGGACTATGGCGTGCAGTTTAACAGGCTGATGTATCAGCGCCTGATCGAAGGCGGCAATATCACCCTTTTTTCCCCCAGCGATGTGCCGGGGCTTTATGATGCGTTCTTTGCCGATCAGGAAGCGTTTGAAAGGCTCTATAAGCAATATGAACAGGACAGCAGCATCCGCAAAACCACGCTGAAGGCGATCGAGCTTTTTTCACTGTTCGCTTCCGAGCGGGCCAGTACCGGGCGGATCTACCTGCAAAACGTCGATCACTGCAATACCCACAGCCCATTTGACCCGGCAGTGGCTCCGGTCCGTCAGAGCAACCTGTGTCTGGAAATTGCCCTGCCCACCAAACCCCTGAACCATGTCCATGACGAAGAGGGCGAAATTGCCCTGTGTACCCTGGCCGCCTTTAACCTGGGTGCCCTGAACGATCTTGAAGAGCTGGAAGAATTATCTGAACTGATTGTGCGTGCACTCGATAGCCTGCTGGACTATCAGGACTACCCGGTTCCTGCGGCCTATAACTCAACAATGGGACGACGTCCCCTGGGTGTCGGGGTCATCAATTTCGCCAATTACCTGGCCAAAAACAATGTTCGTTATTCCGATGGCTCTGCCAACGGCCTGACCCACCGCACCTTTGAGGCCATTCAGTACTACCTGTTGAAAGCGTCAAACCAGCTGGCCAGAGAGAAAGGCACCTGCTCCAAGTTCAATGAGACCACGTATGCCAAGGGTATATTGCCTATCGATACCTACAAGCGTGACCTTGATACGGTTTGTGAAGAGTCCTTGCACCTTGACTGGGAAAGTTTGCGTAAGGAGATTAAATCCTTCGGCCTGCGCAACTCAACCCTGACCGCATTGATGCCATCGGAGACTTCATCCCAGATCAGTAATGCCACTAATGGTATTGAGCCTCCCAGAGGCTATGTCAGCGTTAAAGCCAGTAAAGACGGCATTCTCAAGCAGGTTGTTCCTGACTTTGTCGAGCTTCAGGATCGTTATGAACTACTTTGGAACATCCCGAACAATGATGGATACCTGCAACTGGTTGCCATCATGCAGAAATTTGTCGACCAGACGATCTCCGCCAATACCAACTATGACCCGGCCCTCTTTGAAGGCGGCAAAGTACCGATGAAGCTGCTGCTGAAAGATCTGCTGACCGCTTACAAACTGGGCGTAAAAACCCTGTACTACCACAATACCCGTGATGGTGCCGCTGACGCTCAGAATGATATGGATGATGGCTGCGCAGGCGGTGCCTGCAAGATCTGATGAACATTTCCATCTCGTGACTTACCGAGTGCCAGAAATGTTGATCAAGGCGAACAGCCGCTATTTATCAAGTGCAAAGGCCTTGAGCTTATAAGGCCTTTAGCGTAAATGCTTATAGATAAAAACCGCGGTTCACTTCACTCTTGCCCGGGCTGTCAAGCCGGCCAGAAAACCATGCGCGGAAACCACTGAATTGGGGCAAATCAAACAATGACATACACCACATTTAACCGGGAACACTTCAATGCTACTCAGGAACCCATGTTCTTTGGCCGTAATGTCAATGTATCCCGTTATGACGTCCAGAAATATCCGATTTTTGAGAAGCTGATCGAAAAGCAGCTCTCATTTTTCTGGCGCCCTGAGGAGGTGGACCTTTCAACGGACCGTCGTGACTTTGCTGCGCTTCCCGATCATGAAAGACACATCTTTCTCAGCAACCTGAAATACCAGACCCTTCTGGACTCAGTGCAGGGTCGTTCACCTAATGTTGCCCTGCTACCCATTGTTTCCCTGCCGGAACTGGAAACCTGGATCGAAACCTGGGCCTTCAGTGAAACCATTCACTCCCGGTCCTATACCCATATTATCCGCAATATCGTCACCGAACCGGCCCATATCTTTGACGATATCGTGACGAATGAAGCGATTACCAAACGCGCCAGGGATATCACCCGCTACTATGACGCCCTGATCGAAGGTGTCAGCCTTTACCACCAGCTGGGTGAAGGAAAACACACCGTTAACGGGGAAGAAATCAACATCAGCATTACCGACCTGAAGCGCAGGCTCTACCTCACCGTGGTGTCTGTGAATGTGCTGGAAGCGATCCGTTTTTACGTCAGCTTTGCCTGCAGCTTTGCCTTTGCCGAGCGCTCCTCAATGGAAGGCAATGCCAAAATCATCAAATTGATCGCCCGTGATGAAGCGCTCCACCTGACCGGCACCCAGCATATCCTGCAATTGCTGGCTGACGGCCAGGATGACCCGGAAATGGCAGTGATTGCCCGCGAGCTGAAAGACCAGGCCAGACAGATCTTTATCGACGCGGCAGAACAGGAAAAAGACTGGGCAGACTACCTGTTCCGTGACGGCTCCATGATTGGCCTGAACCGGGACATTCTGGGCCAGTACGTTGAATACATCACCAACCAGCGGATGGTTGCCGTTGGCTTTGAACCAGCGTTTGCCATCAAACAGAACCCGCTCCCCTGGATGAACAGCTGGCTTAACAGCGATAACGTTCAGGTTGCCCCTCAGGAGGTAGAGGTCAGTTCCTATCTGGTTGGACAAATAGACAGCGAGGTGCAGTCTGAAGATTTCAGTAACTTCTCGTTGTAAGTCCCTTTTTAAAAAAATGTTAAAAAAAGTTTAGGCAGTTTCAATACCCAACGTCCCATGGCCAGTCCTGTTTCAGGCCTGGCTGATACAGGCGAAACACCATGGCTCATATTGTTAAAATTCTTGAAGGCTTCAGCTTTATTCCCCGCAAAGAGCTGACGCTTCTGGAAGCCCTTGAGCAGGAAAACGTCAGCATTG
Organism: Endozoicomonas sp. SESOKO1; assembly: GCF_024606265.1. Taxonomy (GTDB): domain Bacteria; phylum Pseudomonadota; class Gammaproteobacteria; order Pseudomonadales; family Endozoicomonadaceae; genus Endozoicomonas. The sequence continues at coordinate 23,725 of NZ_JAHHPP010000162.1, read as the reverse complement.
ACTATCAATGCCGTGAGGGGTTCTGTGGTAGCTGCCAGGTAACCCTTGTTGCTGGTGAAGTCTCCTACACAACGGACCCCATTGCCTTTATTCCTGAAGGAAAAATACTGACCTGCTGCTGCCAGCCCAACAGTGACATGACCATTGAAATTCCGGGCGGGTGCAAAATGAAACAACGCAGCTCATAAGCCTGTTGTTTCACGCTCATTAATGAGCGAAGCAATTTGATTAATTCCCCACACTGGTAAATTTGAACGTTAGCCTCTTTTTCTGGTCATAACTTATAAGCCTTCGATAGTGATCAGGAAAACCCATGCCTTGTAACTCTGCACGCCTGTTAATTACGGCCCCCTTGCTGCTATTTACCCTCAGTTTGTGCTCCCTTGCAGACACCACGTCACTGGCGTCTGAAAAAGACGTTGAATGGACGCCCATCCCAGATGAAATGCAAATCCATTCAGACATAGAGCCTGACCAAACGCCTGAGCCACAGGAAAAAGATCAACTGCCCCCCCAAAAAAGAAGAACCGCAGATTACAGCGCTACGGCTGAACTGCTATTGGAGCGCTACCCTTATGCCTTGATGAGTTATTTATCCGAAATGGATGCGATTCTGACATCGGAAGATCCGGAAAAGCAGATATTTACTATTTTCAGGCTGTCATACCTCAGCTCCAGAAATTTCCAGCTGGTGGCTGATCCGCAAGCCATTCCGGAAACATGGCAGCCCCACTTTATTGCCACCCGCGAGCAACCCCGGCCATCTGGCCAGAGCAGCGACCAGATAATCGGTCAAATCACTATCCCGGATTCGAATATAAGGGTCAGGATTTTTAAACTGACAGAAGATCCTTCATCTGGTGCCCATAAAGAGAGCAAGATCGTACTTGCCCTTTCCGGTGAAAAAGCCGATGACGCTCTCCAGTGCCTGGTTACTCAATCAAAACCCACTCCCCCCGCCAGCCCTGCCTGCTCTCTTGCCGTACAACACCTGCAGGACATTACCGACCTCGCTGATGCCCTTAAAGGTATATATCCGGACCATTCATTGGAAATAACCGGTTATTCCTTCAGCGGGGCTGTTGCCCAGGCCGTCATGTCAATATCCGAATCCATTGATCAAGCCTACATTTTCAACAGCTACGGTATTCACCCAAGTTGGCTGGAAGGTATTTCCGAAAGCAGGTTGGCCAGAATTCATCATTCCTATGTTGAAGGCAGCCTTCTTTATGGACAGGACTATAACCCGCTTAGCAGATACTCCCGTTGGAAACTGCCGCCGAACAAAGTAGTTGTTGCCGGGATGAAGATACCATCCAGCGGGCTTGAATCCCATATACGACATATCTACCAGATGAACCATCAGGATAGCTGGCTGGACACTGCTTATAACTATGTCACCAGCACCTGGATATTACACTCAAAAGAGTCTGTTTTAAGAGCATTTGAGGCACATTTGCAGTTTGATCTCCCCTGGTGAAACAATGCCACAGGCAAGAGCATTATCGGGACATGACCGGCCGGTGGCTGGTCATGTCGACCAGCCTGTGAGCAACAATCTGAAATCGCTTGACCAACGACAGTTGAAGTGTAAAATACCGAACAATTTGCCAACCAGACTGCTTTTGCCCATCGGAAAAGCTGACTATTTGACCAATGCAGGGTTTTGATGACATTGCACATGAACCGTCAGTTAATCAAAAGAAAAAGCAGGATTCTTATCACTGGTGCTGGTTTAACCACTTTTAACTGTATTTTAAAAAGATGCCCCTTAATCCAGGGGCTTTTTTTTGACTTAAATATGACCAAAGGCGACAGGTATTACCCCCATGGGAAACAGGTTCTTTAACAGGAACATTATCTCCATAGCCGACCTTACCCGGGAAGATATGGAACAGATTCTTGAAGTGGCTGCTGAACTCAAACAAACGCCACGTCCCGGTCTACTGCATGGCAAAGTAATTGCCAGCTGCTTTTTTGAGGCATCCACCCGTACACGCCTCTCGTTTGAAACGGCCGTTCAAAGATTGGGAGGAACCCTGATTGGCTTTGCCGACGGTGGCAACACCTCTGCCAAAAAAGGGGAAACCCTCGCTGATTCCATCAAAATCATCAGTTCCTATACCGATGCGGTGGTGATGCGCCACCCTCAGGAGGGTGCTGCCCGGCTGGCCTCGGAATTCTCCAGCGCACCCGTGATCAATGGCGGTGACGGCGCCAACCAGCACCCTACCCAGACCCTGCTTGACCTGTTCAGCATTCGGGAGTGCCAGGGCCGGCTGGATAACCTGAAAGTCACCTTTGTCGGCGACCTGAAATATGGCAGGACGGTACACTCACTGGCCCAGGCCCTGACCCACTTTAGCGCAGAATTTAACTTTATTGCCCCGGATGCGCTGGCAATGCCGGACTACATCCTGCAGGAACTGGACGAAAAAGGCATCCAGTGGCGTCGGGCGGCAAGCATAGAAGAAGTGGTTGCCGATACGGATATCATCTATATGACCCGGGTTCAGAAAGAGCGATTTGATGAAACCGAGTATAAGCACATTGCCTCAAACTATGTGCTGACCAATGAAACCCTGAAAGCAGCACCTGCGCACCTGAAAGTACTGCACCCTCTGCCAAGGGTTGATGAGATAGCCGTAGAAGTCGATAAAACCCCCCATGCCTATTACTTCGAACAGGCCCGGAACGGGGTATTTGCCCGTCAGGCACTGCTGGCCCTGATTCTCAATGAATCCTTTGATGGCAAGATGTGAGGAATGATCGATGAATAACAAACTTCAGGTTGAAGCCATCTGCCAGGGCACGGTCATCGACCATATTCCCGCTGGACAGGGTGTAAAAATACTCGACCGTCTTCATTTGCTGAACAGTGAAGCGCGCATTACGGTAGGCTTTAATTTACCCAGTAAGGCCCTGGGCTTCAAAGACATTATAAAAGTCGAAGGACGGATGTTTACCGAACAGGAGGCCAATGAACTGGCACTGTTCGCACCCAACGCAACCATCAACGTGATTGATGATTACCGGGTGGTGGATAAGTTCACCATGGCCATTCCGACAACGCTGAGAGCTGCATTCGCCTGCCCCAACTCTAACTGCATTACTCATAATGAACCGGTTGAAAGCTATTTCTACCTGCGCCAGAAAAGTGATGATATCCAGTTGAAGTGTCACTACTGTGAAAAGTCCTTCAGTAAGGAAATAGTGGCAGAACTGAGATAACCGCTGAGATAACTAACGACAGGGTAACAGGGTAAAGGGCGCTCACTACCTCACTGAAGAGTGCCTTTTATTTCAGGTTTGATAAAACAACGGATTGAAATAACAAAAAAAACTCCCCACTCCCATGCCAGCGCCTGCCACCAATGTCTAACTTCCAAACACGGCATATCTACCTATTATTTAACTTTCAGACAGTTGATGGGTGACAATTATGAGTTTTTGTCCAATATCTAACTTTATCGGTAATCGCTGCATGCCAGATCCTGTGAAAGCAGAGTCTGTTGTGGAAAAAAACCAGAATTTTGCTGAAGAGGCCAGTTTTTTCGCTGCGTTGTTCAAGCAACATCCGGTAAGACCGGTGCCTGACCCTGCATTGATACTGGTTCTGAACAAGCAGTGGCTTGAAAGGAAAAAAAGAAAAGTTACCAAAAAAGGCAAGCCGGAACAGCTCTGGCTGAGCAAAAAAGCCGGGGATGATCTATCTGACGGGCGGGAAAAGTTCGGGGACGATTGACCAGTCACTGTTACTGTTAAGCTCCCCGGGGGGGGCTGTTCAGCCAGTTCACAGTTACCACCAGGGGGCTTAGTTTTGCCTGGCGGGAAGACTCTGCTTGCATGAATCTTCAATGAATCAAGCTAATCAGTACAGTTCGTTTGATTTGTCCATTAAATCGGCGCGATAATACGCCCTGTCATTTACCGTGAAGGTCCTGAAAAGTCTCCAGGGTGCCTTCACTCCATTCCGTATCCACGCCCATATGTCAAGTGGAAATGGTATAACCAGCTAACTTCTTCCTCGCCCATCTCTGCGACGACCAGGATAAAGAATGTATCCTTAATAGCTGGCTCACCCGGCTGCCAATAGGTAAAGCCATTGTTCAGGACTGAAAGGAACGAGATTAAGGCATTGAGTGGTTTTCTAGGTTTTTTTAAGAAAAGAAGTGCAAGCAAAGAAGCTTCCCCGGATAAAGGGAAGAAAGAGTTTTCTGGTAGCCAAAAACAGGCTTCACGTTCCAGAAACAACGCCCAGGGCAAATCATCAAAGCGTCCGAAGCAAACAAACAGCCGAAAGTCAGGCCACCCTGTTCCGGCACAGGAAAATTGGAGTATTGACCAGTTTCAGGTAGCTCCTGACCCCGAAAAGACCCGCTTTCATGATTTTGAGCTGCCCAGTGAGCTGATGCATGCAATTGCAGACCAGGGCTTCAAGTACTGCACACCTATTCAAGCCGAAGTGCTGGGCAGCACGCTGGCGGGAAGGGATGCTATTGGCAAGGCTCAGACGGGAACCGGAAAAACGGCAGCATTTCTGATCAGTACCATCAAGCAGCTGATTGAGACCCCGGCACCCGATACGCGCTATCTGGGCGAGCCTCGTGCTGTCATTATCGCCCCGACACGGGAGCTGGCTTTACAGATCGGCAAGGACGCTGAAGCCCTGACCCAATACCTTCCCCTGCACGTTGTCACCGTTGTGGGTGGTATGGATTATGAGAAACAGCGTAAACGTATCGGCGAAAATTATGTGGATATTCTTGTTGCCACGCCCGGGCGCCTGCTGGACTACTGTGAGCGTAAAGACCTGTTTCTGGACCTGATTGAAGTCATGGTTATCGACGAAGCGGACCGCATGCTGGACATGGGTTTTATCCCGCAGGTACGACGCATTATCCGCATGACGCCAAGACCGGGAGACCGGCAAACGCTGCTATTCTCGGCAACATTCACGGATGATGTATTAAGGCTTGGAGAACAGTGGACCTGGAACCCGGTAAAAGTTGAAATTGAGCCTGACAGTGTTGCCACGGACACGGTGGAACAAAAGGTTTATATTCTCTCCTCGGAGCAGAAGTTTCCCCTGCTGGTAAACCTGATTAACCATCATCAGCTGGACAAAGTCATTGTTTTCACTAATCGCAGGGATCAAACCCGAAAACTGACCGAAAAGCTGCAAAAGATTGGGATCAAGGCAGACCAGATCTCTGGAGAAGTTCCCCAGAACAAGCGCCTCAGGACCCTGGAAAATTTCCGCTCTGGAAAAATTTCAGTACTGGTGGCTACCGATGTTGCCGGCCGGGGAATCCACATTGACGGAATCAGCCATGTCATCAACTACAACCTGCCTGAAGACCCTGATGACTACGTCCACAGGATTGGCAGAACGGGAAGAGCAGGCGCTAGCGGAACCAGTATCAGTTTTGCCTGTGAAGATGACTCGTTCCTTATTCCTGATCTTGAAGCGCTGCTGGGCGACAAACTGAAGAAAGACTACCCACCAGAACAACTTCTTGTTGATCCCCGGGGCAGTAAGCGCCATTAAGCCGGGTGTGCAGGCGAACGTTATTGATTCGCCTGCCGACACGGGATAGAACAGTAATAATTAAAAGAAATATCAAACAAAAAAACAGTAAAATTTTTATAAAAAATTACGATATATCCTTTCAAGCATAAAAGTAAAACACATCAACTTAAACCCTTTAGGAGGACAAAAATTTTTTTTATTCTTCATCGAAATTTAGCCTTGCCGGATTACCTCTTTTCGATAAGAATCAACTATGAGTAACCCAAAAACAGACAAGGGAGCTGCCTATGGGACATGCCCTGGAAACCAGGCCAGAAAACTCACCCATAACAACCACCTACATACTGGACAGTAACGTCCTGATTCACGACCCTAACTCCATCCTCAACTTTGAAGAACATCAGGTACTGATTCCCATCACCGTTCTGGAAGAACTGGACAAACTCAAGAACGGCAAACAAACCATCGCCGCTGACTGCCGTCAGGCCATACGACTGATTGATAACATCCTCGGTACAGCCACACCTGCACAGATAGAGCAGGGAGTTCCCATCCAGAGAAGTCACATCAATAAAACATCCGGCACGCTCTCCATCATGATGAGTCATGCCGACGACAAAATTACCACACTCCCCGGCAGCAATAACGATAACCAGATAATTAACGACATCTGCCAGTATCAGAAAGCCCATCCGGACCGGCAGTTCATACTGGTAACCAAAGACATTAATATGCGCCTCAAAGCCAGGGGCTGCGGGATTCTCACCGAAGACTATCACAGTGACCAACTGGTCAGTGATATAGGCTTACTGACCAAGGGTTATATCCATTATGAAGGCAACTTCTGGGACCGGGTAAACGAAGTAAAAACCTTGCAACTTGACGGTAAAACCATTCATACCCTGAATAAGAGTGAGTTTGCAGAAGAGTTGTATCTCAACAAGTTCCTTTTAGACGACCAGGGGTTTATCGCAAAAGTCATTGATCTATCAGACGACCATGTGAGTCTTCAACACTACAGCAGAGAAAACCTGATGCATCAGGAAGCCTGGGGGTTGAGACCACTGAACATCAACCAGGCCATGGCCCTGAACCTCCTTCTCGACCCGGATGTACACCTGGTTAATCTCAATGGCGCCGCCGGTTCCGGTAAGACAATTCTGGCCCTGGCAGCCGCCATTGAAATGACCATTGCCACCAAACAGTACCGGAGAATTATTGCCACACGCTCAACCCGCGGGCTGGATGAAGATATTGGCTTCCTGCCAGGTACCGAGGCAGAAAAGATGGAACCCTGGCTGGGCGCCATCACCGATAACCTGGAAGCGCTGCACAATGATGACGAGTCCACCAACAGCAGTGTGGAGTACATACTCGACCGGGTACCGCTGCATTTCAAATCCCTGAACTACATCCGTGGCCGGAGTTTCCAGCAGAGTCTGATCATCATTGATGAGTGTCAGAATCTCACTCCCCACCAGATCAAAACCATCATCACCCGCGCCGGTGTCGGCAGTAAAGTTATCTGCCTTGGCAACCTGGCCCAGATCGATACACCTTATCTGGCAGCCACCAGCTCCGGGTTAACCTATATGACTGAGCGCCTGAAGCATTTCCCCCATGGAGGTTCAATGCAGCTTCAGGGTGTACCAAGGTCACCACTGGCAGCTTATGCTGAAACCCACCTGTAACTAACCTTCACACGACAAAGCCCCGGTACTTCACTGTCGGGGCTTTTTTTTCAGTCAGTATTACAGACTCTGTCAAGAGGAAGCCGATAAGCTGATCCTGATTCTGAAAGAAGCTTTTTATCCGGCTACTTAATACCAATCGAACTTCCTAAACTCCAACCATTTTAAAAGCCGTATATTTCCGGTTCTCACTGGTTTCAGTTCGCCATATCCTGACTGACAGATAAAAATCCACCGGTAAAATGACTTGCCGACAGGAAGCCTTTTATGCCTTTCAGAAATCCTCAAGACCTTGTGTTTTTTTGATCGCATCTCTCCATTTCAGATAAGAGGCTGGTCTCAAGTGTATTCCATCATGGGAAACCTCTTTGGTTAACTCTCCAGTAGGACTGATTGATTTATTTATATCCACGTAAGGTATATTAGATTTCATGGCTAATGATAATAGTTTTTCATTGAGCGCATTAACCTTAATGTTCCAATTATCTCTATCACTCAAAAGAGTTGATTGTATAACAACATTGATTTTATTTTTCTCCAGGGTAGAAACAATTTTCTGATAGTTCTCAAAAATTGAATCCACTTCTTCACCTCTGCTTATGTCGTTAATCCCGAACATAAGGAAAACAGTCTTCGGGTTTAATCTGATGATATTATCAAGCCTTTTTGAGATACCTTCAGATGTATCACCCGGTATACCTCGATTTGCCACCGTATGATCAGGGAATAGTTCAGACCATCGACCTGAGTTAGTAATACTATCTCCCAAGAAAACAACATCATAATTATCAATCAACTGAGAAAATAATATCTCATGTGTTTTGAATCTTTCAGAGCTTGAAAATGGCTCTTTTATTGATAAAGTTTCTTTAGATTTAACTGGTTGCAGAAAGTCAAAAGGCAATATTTTGTAATGTCCTACAGCAACGCCGCAAATAAAAAACACTGAAATAACAATAAAAACATGTAGCTTATTTTTGATAGACATGATCTTTAAATAAATAACAGTAGAACAAGGGTGATACTCTAAACCAACAGCAATTCCCGCTCAATTGATCAAAGTCAACAATAACAAGCCTTTCAGGCATGTTGACCTATTCGGAAATCACAGACTATCGGCTAAACTATGCACTATCAACTTCTTCTCAATCATCCTCCAAATCCTCCGGCAACGTCGGTATTCACTATCGTTTTTTTGTGAGCAGCCCTATACTGTACTAACATTTGTACTCACAACAATAAGGAGACAATAATGGAAACAAGAATACAATTTCGAGTTGATGAGGAAACAAAACGCCTGGCTCAAAAAATGACTGAAAGTCAGGGGCGTACCTTAAGTGATGCATGTCGGGAATTCACTGAGCAGCTAGCTGAGCAACAGCGTAAGTTATCCTCCCACGATCAATGGCTAACCCGGCAAGTCAACCAGGCATTTGAGAAATTGGACTCCGGATCAGCGGATTTTGTTGAACACGATAAAGCCAAAGACGAGATGGCTAAGCGCAAAGCAAAAATTCGCAACAGAGGCAGCCATCAATGATTTTATGGGAAGAAGAGTCTCTGAATGATCGGGAAAAGATCTTTGAGTTTCTATATGATTTCAATCCTGAAGCCGCAGAAAAGGCTGATCTGATCATTGAAGCGAAAGTTGAAAACTTATTAGAGCAACCGCTTATGGGGGTTCAGCGTGAAGGCATCCATGGCAGATTGCTGATCATTCCGGAAGTATCCATGATTGTTTCATACTGGGTGGATGGTACAGATATTCGTGTAATGCGAGTTCTTCATCAGAAACAAAAATTCCCAAGTGATTCGGGTTGATGCCTGGGCATATCTGAATATCTATACCGAGTCACACTTTTGTGGCTTCCCGGCTATATCAATATCAATTTCTGGTTTTCTGGGCTGGCTCTTTCAATTCTGAGGGGCGTTTGAGGGGCAGTAGGGGGCGTTTAAGGGGCTTTTCTAAGCAGACTGGGCAGGGTAGCCCCAAAAAAGAAAAAGTGCGTAAACTGTTGAATTTACGCCCTTTAAACTGCCTGACTCTGCCTGTGGCGGCCTGAGTCAGATTTGGTGGTTGGTGGAGGCGGCGGGATTTGAACCCGCGTCCGCCAGCTCTCAGCCTTCGGCTCTACATGCTTAGATCCACCTTTAGTTTTTACACCGTAGCGACCCAGTGGTCGGGGTTCTTCAGTGCGATTCTCACCAGTTTTAACCCGTCAGCCAGAGACCTGCTGATCGTGGCGAGCCTGCTTACGATGACAGTCTGAGTACCAGCCAGCAGACGAGCCGGTTAGACTGGAAGCTTCGTAGTGTTAAGTACGATTAAGCGGCGAGTGCTGCAGCTTCAAAGTTGCTATCATTGGCAACTAATAGGTTTGTAGTGTTTTGATTAACGAGAACCACTACGCCCTCGGCATGCACCTCAGGGTTCGATACCGTCGTCGAATCCGAATCGCCCCCGGACCTAATAGTTATAGAGCATAGAGACCGATGTCGCAATGGCTGGAGATCATCGGTGGCGATATCACGCTGTTCACGACGGATCAACACTATCCAGTGGTGCATCAATCCGGGCCATAAATGTGCTAAAAATACCCACGGCCATGATGTCTATCAGTGAATTGATATACACGCTTCGGATACTATAGCTATCTTTGGTGATACCGCTGACTGCGTAAATTTTTCTTTACCTAACTCAGGATGTTCACAATTTGCCATGTGAACACTCCTCAGACCTCACTTCGCTTTCTATGAAAGTTTGACTATGAAAGTTGGCGATTTGTTTTCCAGGGCAATGGCGTATTTATGAAGATTTTTCAGGAAGTGTTTGGAGCCACTCGCTCCGGTAAACCGGTGTATGCCTTCCGGCTCTGTAACCAGCAAGGCATGGAAGTCACCATCCTGACCATGGGTGGTATTATCCAGAGCATTCGTGTTCCGGATAAAGCAGGCAATATGGGCGAAGTTACCCTGGGCTGTGATTCGGTGGCGGATTACGAGCGGTCGAGTGCTTATCTTGGTGCCATTGTTGGCCGTTATGCCAACCGTATCGCCAGGGGAGAATTTGAACTTGAGGGTGAACCGTTTCAGCTGGCCTGCAACAATGCACCGAATCACCTGCATGGTGGCAAGGTTGGATTTGATCATCACCTGTGGCGGGCAGAGTCTTTTACCAGAGACGACATATGCACACTGTCCCTTGACTATGACTCAGAAGATGGTGAAGAGGGTTACCCCGGCAAATTGAGTGTCAATGTGATCTACACCTTGAATAACCAGAATGAGCTGGCTATTGAGTATCGGGCAACGACGGACGCCCCCACCGTGGTTAATCTGACCAACCACACTTATTTCAACCTTAATGGCAGTGACGACTGTCTGAGCCACCGGCTGCAGCTGCACTGCCGCCAGTTCACCCCAACGGATGAAACGTCCATTCCCTACGGTGAGATTGAGTCAGTCATTAACACCCCCATGGATTTCACCACCATGAAGCCTATTGGTCAGGATATCACCCAGGACTTTGTTCAGCTGAAGCAGGCCAGGGGATACGATCATAACTGGGTTATCTGGACGGAGAGGGGGAATGATCGCTCTCTGACACCTGTCGCCCGGGTAGAAGAACCAGACAGTGGTCGTACCCTGGAAGTGCTTACCACTCAACCGGGAGTGCAGTTCTATACCGGCAACTATCTGGCAGGTGAGCCTGCACGGGGTGGCAGCCAATATGGTATGCGGGCAGGTTTCTGTCTGGAGACCCAGCATTTTCCGGACTCCCCCAACAGGCCGGAGTTTCCTTCAACCCGGCTGAACCCCGGTGAAACCTATCAGGAAAAAACCATTTTCCGCTTTGGCCTTTTATAAAGGCCCTTTCAGGCCGGAACCACCGGCCTGAAATTATTTTTCCATTTTTTTTCAACAAATCTGTAACATCCCACCGACTTTCCCGTTGTATTGATAAGTCCGCACTTTGCGGTCGGTTAAAAAACGATAGGAGAGTCACCATGACAACAAAAACCAATAAACTGACCAACCTGGTTGCTGCCACCCTGGTTTCCGCTGCATCCGTCACCGTCAGTGCGGGTATGACCGGTTCCATCAGCTCTTTGAACCAGGGCTACGAGGGTATTGTGTTGGCCGAAAAACGAATGGATGAGGGCAAATGCGGTGAAGGCAAATGTGGTGCATCTTCGGCATCGGCCAAAGCGGACGAAGGGAAGTGTGGCGAGGGCAAATGCGGTGGCGACAGTGCCATGAAAGCGGACGATGGCAAATGCGGTGAAGGCAAGTGCGGCGAATCAGCCAGCAAGGATGAAGAAGGCAAATGCGGCGAAGGCAAGTGCGGAGCCGCCTGATGAAGCCTGTTCCTTCACTCAGCGGTGCAGGCCTTGGCCTGCGCCGGGAGCATCTTCAGAGCCTGGCCAGAGAGGTACCCTCCTCTGTCCAGTTTCTGGAGGTTGCTCCGGAAAACTGGATTAAAGCACCGAAACAGAGACGCCAGCTGCTGGAGCAGATTCTCGATCAGACACCTCTGGTTTGCCACGGGCTCTCCCTGTCACTGGGTGGCCCGACACCGCTGGATATGAATCTGCTGCGCGATATCAGGGCATTTCTTCAGGCGCATCAGGTAGTTCGTTACACCGAACACCTGAGTTACTGCTCTGACCAGGGGCATCTATATGACCTGATGCCTATTCCCTTTACCAAAGCGGCGGCACATTACGTGGCGGACCGGATAAAACAGACCCAGGACTTTCTGGGTGAGCCCGTTGCAGTGGAGAACGTCTCATACTACTGCGCTCCCGGGCAGCAGATGCCGGAAATTGAGTTTATTCATCGGGTTCTGGAACTGGCGGATTGTGAGCTGCTGCTGGATATCAATAATATTTTTGTCAATAGCGTCAATCATGGTTATGACGCAGATACGTTTCTGAGGCAGTTGCCCACTGAACGTATCAGCTACGGCCATATTGCCGGTCATTATGTTGAGCAGCCGGACCTTATTATCGACAGTCATGGCGCACCGGTTCGCGATGATGTCTGGCAGCTGCTTGGCAAAGCTTACCAATACCACGGCGTTTTCCCAACGCTACTGGAGCGGGACTTTAATATTCCGCCACTGGATAAGCTGGTTGAAGAGCTCGATTCAATACACCGGATTCAGCACTCTGTGATGCATCAGCAGAAGGAGTATGCCTGTGGATGATTTTCAGACAGTTCAGCAGCAGTTTACCGAGGCTATACGTCATCAGACTGATAACCCGTTTGATCAGATAAAGCCGGAACGCTTTGCCGTATACTCCCAGCTGATCCGAAACAATATTTCTAACTTTGTCAGCCAGGGCTTCCCGGTGCTGAAAAAGTTATTGCCGGAGGAGGCGTTCAATCATCTGGTGGATCGCTTTATTGCCGATCACCCTGCCAGTTCCCCCTACTTTATTGATATCTCCGGGGAGTTTCTGGCCTGGCTTAATACTAATCCAGTGACTGATAAGTCGCACACTCTGCCACCGTTCCTCCGGGAACTGGCCCACTATGAATGGCTGGAAACCCTGTTGCTGGGCAATGAACAGGACGAACCACCCGCCACAGCAATCGAAGTTTTTTCAGACTGTGAAGATGCACTGATATGGTCGGTTAATGCCGTGGCCGCCGCCTACCAATACCCTGTCCATACCATCAGCCATGACTTTCAACCACAGGCCTCTCCCGAACAACCAACCCTGCTGATTGTTTACCGTCAGGAAAATGAAACACGGTTTCTGACGGTGGATGCACTGGCCTGGCAACTTTTTCAAACTGCCTCCACCCTGGATCAGCCGGTGAACCAGGAGCTGCTTATCAAGCAGACATTGCAACATCTGACGGCGGCCGAGCGAACCCGGGTCAAGCCTTATGCTGAGCAGGCATTGATGCGTTTTTATCAACTGGGTTTGATTGTGGGAAGGCTTTAAACCAAGAATAATGTTCGACAGTTATACCTTTGACTAAAAAACCCCAGGGGCACTCTACCCCTTGGGTGAACCGTAAATTTTATCCATAACCGACTTCACTTCATCATCAGACGCCGGTTCACTGACAGAGTGCTCTGCCAGCTTTTTAATGGCGACAAACTGTTTGAGAAAACGTCGGCAATGGTGGCACATGATCAAATGCATTCGCATACTCAGACGCTGTCGCCAGTTCAGCTCGTCATCCTGAAGCTGACCCGCCATTTGCTCGATATCCCGACATTTCAACATCGGCCTGTCTCCTGAAACTGTTCAATACCGGAATACAGCGTTGCCCGCGCCCGATGCAGCAGAACCCTGACATTGGCGGCGGACTCACCGATAAAACCGGAAATATCGTCCAGTGACATCTGGCTGAGATCTTTCAAGCCAAACACCAGACGCTGCTTCTCCGGCAACATGGTGATCTTATGGTTCAGGCAGTCCATCAGTTCCCGTTTATCCAATAGCGCCCCCGGCCCATCGATGTGCCAGTTGGAAGGCGGCTGTTGCCAATGGCCATCTTTTTTAAAACGATGGGCCAGCGGCGCTTCTTCCGGAGCATCAGACAGCAGCTCACGTTTCTGCCGACGATAGCGGGAACGGGCTTCATTGGCGGTAATGGTCAGCAACCATCCCTTGAAACTGCCTCTGGGCTGCCATTGAGGCAGTTTCTGATGCACCGTCAACCAGGCTTCCTGGACAATCTCATCGGCATCACTTTCGCCCACAATCGGCAGGGCAACGAAGCGCATCAAGCGATAGTAATGCCTCACCAGCACTGTAAACGCCTGCTGATCACCATTTTGTGCCTGTTTTATTATTAACGCTTCATCGTCCATATCGTTACAAACCCGGAATGAAAAAATAACCTGCACACTGTAACAATCCCACGGCTGAAACGTTGAGTTAATAACTCAATAATAAAGTCCAGGGAATCAGCCATGAATAAGATCCTGTCACTCTACCAAAAAACAGCAGGTTACCTCCATCACGCTGATGGACTTCCGTTACTGGCCCTGCGCCTGTACCTTGCCCCCATCTTCTGGATTGCCGGCACCAACAAACTGACGCACTTTGACGATATTGTGGTGTGGTTTGAGCATGGACTGGCCCTCCCCTTCCCCTGGCTGATGGCAGCACTGGCCACCTGGACAGAAATTATCGGCGCTGTGTTACTGGTGGCTGGCCTGGGCATTCGGTTGATTTCAGTCCCATTGATCATCACCATGCTGGTGGCTATTTTCGCGGTGCACTGGCCCCATGGCTGGCAAGCCATTGCGGATCCCGGCAGCTTTGCTGCCAATGAACACGCCGCTGAAGCAACCCAGAGACTGAATGGGTTTCTGGGCTGGCTGAAGTCAAACCATCCCGGCCGCTACCACTATATTACCGAGTTTGGCAAGCCGGTGATTCTGAACAATGGCATCGAGTTTGCCGCCACCTACCTGGTGATGTTGCTGGTGCTGGTTTGCCAGGGAGCCGGACGCTATGTCAGCCTGGATTATTTTGCCGGAAGGAAACTGCTGAACAGATAACGATCAGAAACGTCAGACAAGTGCTGACGTTTTTATCCTTTGTCATACCAGTGGAAATACCCGGTCAATGTCTTCTGATAGAAAAGGCCGCCCGTTAGTGTTCAATGATGTACCAATAACCAGCGCATCTATGGCCAGTCTGTTATCCCGTTTCCGGAAAATTTTCTGTTTAAAACCAAATTTCAGTTTGGAAAGTCGCACGGGTTCTACTTCTACATAAAACTCGTCCCCGGGTACCAGCGACATTTTGTAGTCCATCTCACTTCTCAGCACCACCAGATGGATTTTCTCTGCGGCCAGCCTGGCAAAGTCGATAGCGTTAGCGTGCAGAAACTCATGCCGTGCATGCTCCAGATAATTGAAATAGACACTGTTGTTGACGATGCCCTGCAGGTCGCACTCATAGTCGCGAACCTTCATCTCCAGACAGAATGGCATGCTGTACTCTCTCAAAAATGGCTTGGACTGGATCACATGATCAGTGAATATCGAGACTATGACTTCTCACCTGTCCAGATTTCAAGTCATCAATGCATAACTAATGATTATTCCTGCATCAACTCCAGTTAACGCATTGAATACCTCATTGACTATTAATAAAATCCGTACCTGCCCAGGAGCCTGTCGGAGAATAGGCTCCTAAAGCGAATATCCCAGCCCCAACCCAAGCACCTCTGGCTTGTTCGAATAATATTCTTGTAGAGCATTTCCATGGTGTTTCAAAACATTCATGCGAGCCTTGTTAGTCGGATGTGTCGAAAGGAATATATTGACCACTTCTCGCAGATTTCCACCAAAGCCAGTCATTCTGTCCCAAACCCTGGAACATTCTGAAGGGTCATATCCAGCCAGTGCTGTCAGATAGATACCAATTTCATCAGCCTGAGTTTCACGATTCTGGGAAATTGAGTTGGCAAAGGGAATACTGGCAAGGGCAAACTGGTTCAAAAAAATGACATCGCTTAAACGCTGCCCAGTGTGCCTGGCCAATACATGCCCCATTTCATGACCCAGAATACAGGCCATGCCTGCCTGGTTTTTAGCCAGAGGAAATATGGAGTGATAAACCGCAATATTATAGCCACTGGTAGCAAAGGCATTTGGGGCACTCATATCCATGGATGTGATTGTCCAGTAATGGGCAGGGATATCAAAAACCTGCTCAGCAACGGCCTTTAAACGTTCAGCAACAGGATCCAGAAACTCGGCGTATTTCTGCTTTAGCCCGGATGATGTCTCTTCATGCAAAGCCCAATCCTGCCATTGCGACAGTTTGTATACACCCCAGGAAAATGGTCGGGAAAGGTAATCAAAAGGCGTTTTTAAATACGTTCGGGATACGACGGACAGTGTCCCCAGCGCAGCCCCGGAGAGCAACGCCCTGACAGTAAAATCAATAAATAATGGGCTGGCATCGCCAATTGTAATTGCTGTTTTAAGGCCAACCCAGCTGATCCCGATCATCGACCCGACAATACCACCGGCAACCGATGCAAGACCATTATGTTCAAACTCTTCAATCAGACTTCTGTCAATAACCTGATAGAGTTTATTGATAATAACATCATCCCGGTTTAATGAATGAACTTCCTCATTCCCATAAGCGCTGGAAAAACAGGAAAGAATGGATATGCATAGAGATAATGAGAATATGGATAAATACTTGGCCCAGTAAAACACATGCACTCCTCAAAAGTGATTCTGACTGTTATTCAGGTCAGACAAAAAAAATATTGATTGGTTCCATCATACTATTCAACCAGTGGATGCCATTAATGGTTAAAATCCAACAATGCTAAAAACCTGCCTGAATGAATGGGCTGTCCACTGAGACCAAGCCATACCCAGTCATTTAAATATTCCCTGCCTGCGGCCAATATTTTTCTCCTTTGTCTCTCAGTACATAAACAGGGACTGGTATGGCGTGATGCTTATGACAGGGCACAAATCCAAAATCTGATCAAAAAACAATCAATTTAAATCACGCCACATGAATTCATGCTCTCCTTGATCACCTAACGGTTTATCCACAAGATTGTCCACATAAATTCTGAATGGTTGGTTGTGGGTAATCAGCAGGGCAACCCATTTTTTGCCCTGTGGGGTCTAACAACAAAAAAGCCTCAGTCTCCCCCATACCCGCCGATAATCTGTCCAATAACATATTTCAGGACAGGCCACCATGGATCACTCATTCTATAAGCTGATTTTCGAGGGAGAAACACTGCCGGGCTTCAAGGAGAGAAAGGTTCGAAAAAACCTGCAGGCACTCCTGAATGCAGACAAGACAGCACTGAAGTCTCTTTTCTCAGGCAAGCCGACCATTATCCGAAAGGGCCTGACAGCCAGTGAAATCCGCCCTTATGAAAGAGCCATGATGAAGGCTGGAGCCCGCTGCCGGATTCTCTCTATGGCCGATGATGAAGAACTGCCCCCTACGCCACTGGAAACCATTCTGGAGGAGGACCAGAATCAACCGGCCAAACCTGCCGGATCATCCAGGAAGTTTCAACTGTTCCCCAGGATAGGAAGAGTACAATTCATGGCCTCCCTCTGGATAATTGTACTGCTGGGCGTCTGCGCCCATTCCCGTTGGTTAACCACGCAGCTGACGCCTTACTACCCTCCTCTGGAGCCACTGCACCTGACACTTGGCCTGGTCACTGTTGCCTGCCTTCTTATGCTGGTCATGGCAGCAAGAAGGCTCCATGATATGGATCACAGTGGCTGGAAGAGTTTTGTGTTAGTTATTCCGGGTATCAACCTTCTGTTTTTGTCATGGCTGATTGTTTCTTCAGGCACTCCCGATACCAACCGGTTTGGTCCGGCTCCCCATTCCGCTGGAATTATCGCACAGGTATTTGGCCTCTGGATTCCACTACTCGCCATCATTGCGGCAGGGATCTGTGGCTGGCTTTATCAGAACGAACTTCAGCAGCTGGCCACCGATGTCCCAAAAATGATCGATCAACTGATGCTTCCGGCACTGAAACAAAACCTCTGACACTCTCTGATATTGGTGAACATTTAACCACATCCCTGCTACCATATACGCATCAATACGCAGTCCACTGATACAGGCCAATGGTTATAATGCTTTCATACCGCTTCTCTACTTTGAACAAATTGTACAAGCCGTGATCATCTTAAGTGATCGGTTCCGGCCGCTGCGTTTGGCGATATTCGTGACAATCCGCTTACATTAAAGGCATTCCACGGGCATTTTCGGAAACTGCACGGTCATTTTCACTGGTACTTTTTTACCTGTAAGTCACTGGAAATAGTTTCTATGAGCAAAGACAGCGTTCTGGTTATTAACTGTGGCAGTTCTTCCCTGAAGTTCGCAGTCATCAACCCGAAAACCGAAGAGGAAAGCATCAGCGGCATCGCCGAGCGCCTTGTGGGCAACGAAGCCTCTATCACCTGGAAACTGAACGGTGAGAAGCAAACCCTGAATCTTGGCGCTGCAGGCCACGAAGGTGCTATCGAAGCACTGGTGGGCATCCTCCGTGACAACCACCTGATGGATCACATTGAAGCCATCGGTCACCGTATTGTTCACGGGGGTGAGAAGTTCACCAAATCCACCCTGATCACCGACGAAGTGATCCAGGGCATCGAAGACTGCAGCCACCTGGCCCCTCTGCACAACTCTGCTCATCTGCTGGGTATTCGTGCCTGCATAAAATCTTTCCCGAGTCTGCCTCAGTCCGTCGTATTTGACACGGCATTCCACCAGACCATGCCTGCTGAAAGCTACCTGTACGCCGTCCCTTACAGCCTGTACCAGGAGCACGGCCTGCGTCGTTATGGCATGCACGGCACCAGCTACCGTTACGTCAGCAAGACCGCCGCCGACATGCTCGGTCTGGACTATGACAACAGCGCTATCCTGGTTGCCCACCTGGGTAATGGTGCCAGCGCCTGTGCGGTCAAAAACGGCAAATCCGTTGACACCACCATGGGCCTGACGCCGCTGGAAGGTCTGGTGATGGGTACCCGTTCCGGTGATATTGACCCGAACGTTTTCAGCTTCCTGAACAAGCAGTGCGGCTACTCTCTGGACGAGATCACCGACATCCTGAACAAACAATCCGGCATGCTGGGTCTGTCCGGCCTGGACAACGATTGCCGTGTTCTTGAAAATGCCGCGGCAGAAGGTCATGAACGTGCCCAGCTCACCCTGGACATTTTCTGCAACGTTCTGGCCAAGAAACTGGCTGGTTTTGCGGCAGAGCTGGGCCGCATTGATGCACTGGTCTTCACCGGCGGTATCGGTGAGAACTCCCGCATGATCCGTAAGAATGTGCTTGAGCGCCTGTCCATCTTCGGCTTTGAAATTGATGAACAAGCCAATAACGAGACCTCACTTGGCAAGAGTGGGGTCATCACCAGGCCCGGATCAACCGTAGCCATGGTTGTCACTACCAATGAAGAACTGATGATTGCCCGTGATACTGAAGCGCTGATTACTGGCTAAACTGGTCATCTAAATGGTGTAAGCAACAGGAGGTTCAACCTCCTGTTTTTATATCAGTATTTCATGAGAAGGATTTTTTCCGGATATGCGTACATTTTTCCTGGCGCCAACACGTTATGGTGTTGGCCTGACCTCCGTCACCCTTGGCCTGGTTCGGGCACTTGATAATCTCGGTCTCAGAGTCAAGTTCTTCAAGCCGATTGCCCAGCTGCATGTCGGCGACACTGGACCAGAGCGTTCCACCAAACTGGTCCAGCGTATCATGGACCATGAGCCGCCCGCCCCCATTACCTCCCACCGCGCTGAAGACCTGCTGGGTGATAACAAGGGCGATGTCCTGATGGAAGAGATCGTCGCCCTGTTCGAGCAGGCTTCCAGGGACTGTGATGTGATGGTGGTAGAAGGTCTGGTCCCAACCCGGGAAATGCCCTATGCCAACCGCCTGAACAGCAACATCGCCAAAACCATTAATGCCGACATCATCCTGGTGTCTGAGTCCGGTAATGACCCTCTGGAAGACCTGGCCGACAAACTGGAAATCGCTGCAGATAGCTTTGGTGGCATCAAAAACCCGAACGTTGTCGGCTATGCCCTGAATAAACTGACGCCGGAAGTGGTTGCCCGTCTGAACAAAGATGGTCATTTCCAGAGCCTGCCAGAATTTGCCCGCAAGCCATTCCAGCCATTGGGCTATATTCCGTTTGACAATAACCTGGCTTCACCAAGAACAATGGATATTGCCGAGCACCTGAAAGCTGAAATCATCAATACCGGTGAGATGGATACCCGTCGGGTCACTTCCTACACCCTGAGTGCCAGAACCCCAACCAATATGATTCATCACCTGAAGCCGGGTAACCTGGTGATTACTCCCGGCGACCGTGATGACATCATTCTGGCCACCTGCATGGCGGCCCTGAACGGTGTTCCCCTGGCGGGTCTCCTGCTGACCAGTGGTATCACCCCCTCCAAACCCGTGATGGAACTGTGCAGCAAGGCCATCGGCACCGGTCTTCCAGTCATGCTCACCGGAGAAGACTCTTACACCACGGCAACGCTGTTGGATCGCCGCCATAACGAACTGCCGGTTGACGACACTGCTCGTGTTGAAATGGTGATGGATACCATCGCTGCCAACCTGAACACCGAGTGGCTGAAGCAACAATGCTCTGCCCTGGCAGAGCGCAGACTCTCTCCTCCTGCCTTCCGTTACCAGCTGGTTCAGAGAGCCCAGGGTGCCAATAAGCGTATCGTTCTTCCAGAAGGTGATGAGCCACGCACTATCCAGGCTGCCGTTATCTGTCAGGAACGTGGTATCGCCCAGTGTATTCTGCTTGGGCAACGCAGCGTTATTGAACAGGTTGCCAAAGACAACGGCATCACGCTGCCAGATGGCCTGGTCATCATGGAACCTGATAGCATCCGCGCCCGTTATGTTGACCCTATGGTCGAGTTGCGTAAGAGCAAAGGCCTTACCGCCCCAATGGCGGAAGCCCAGCTGGAAGATACGGTAGTACTCGGTACCATGATGCTGGCCCTTAACGAGGTGGACGGTCTGGTTTCCGGTGCAGTACACACTACTGCTAACACCATCCGTCCGGCATTCCAGCTGGTCAAGACGAAGAAAGATGCTGGTGGCCTGGTTTCCTCCGTCTTCTTCATGCTGCTGCCTGACCAGGTTCTGGTATACGGCGACTGTGCCGTTAACCCAAACCCGGATGCAGAACAGCTGGCCAATATCGCCATCCAGAGTGCGGATTCCGCCACGGCGTTCGGTATTGAGCCTCGTATCGCGATGATCAGTTACAGCACCGGAACCTCTGGCATCGGTGCCGATGTTGAGAAAGTGCGCGAGGCCACTGAAATCGTTAAGGCCAAACGCCCGGACCTGATTATTGATGGCCCTCTGCAATACGACGCTGCATCTGTTGAATCCGTTGCACAGAGCAAAGCGCCCGGCAGTAACGTTGCGGGTCGTGCTACCGTGTTTATCTTCCCGGATCTCAACACAGGTAACACGACTTACAAAGCGGTACAGCGCAGCGCAGACGTTATCAGTGTCGGTCCAATGCTTCAGGGTCTTAACAAGCCAGTGAATGACCTTTCCCGTGGTGCACTGGTAGACGATATCGTTTACACCATTGCCCTGACTGCTATTCAGGCTGAAAACGACTAAGCTCGTTTAATAACCTGCGTACAAAACCGGGCAGAAATGTCCGGTTTTTTTATGGCTGTCAGTAAACGTTCACATTCCCCTTTTATGCTTTCACCTTGACCGGATGAAACTGGCCTGATTCATGCACCTCTTTTTATAAACATTGATTGTCAGTAAACCAACAGGGAGGCCGATAACTCTATCCTATGCCCAAAAAGAAAAATGCGACGGACGGCACAAGGAGTGCCAGGAGAAAGCGGATGTCCACTAAAAATCATACCCTGAGCAAGCATGCTCTTGTATCTACTTCCATCATTACCTGCCCGGACTGTATGCACCATGCCATTGAAACCATGCCCCTGGATGCCTGTGTTTATCTTTATGAATGCAGAAACTGCCAGAAACTGATTACCCCACAGCAAGGCGACTGCTGTGTTTTCTGTTCACACGGAAATCAAATATGCCCAACATCCCAACGGGATAAAAAAGCCTGTGCTGACACGGCAACCGCCTGTGAAGAAATGGCTGAAAGCATGGCTGCCTCTGCTCTGTGAGCAACTCTAAGGCATTGTCCTTTTATTACTTCCCTTTTTTTACCACAGAGGCTCAGAGTGCGCAGAGGAGGAAAAAAGGCTTTTTCTCTGTGCCCTCTGCGTCTCTGTGGTGAACATAATAGGGAAATTATTTCGGGACGATTCCTAGGGCCTGATGTTGTGAAGTGTCTGCTGACTCTATGGGCAGCACTTCTTTACTGCAAAACAGGAACTGCAAAACAGGGCGCTAGGATTACCAGCGTTAACAGCAAAGAGGACAAAAACCCGTAATCTTTCGTCAATCAAAAATCAATGCTGCCGCTATCTAACAGAAGTAATTCTGAAAAAGTACCCAGTAGCAATGAAAGTCAGAAAAACCCTGATTTTTCCCCTTGAGCGCCAAAACCCGGAAAATTTAACCGGACACTCGCTGCTCTACCGTGCAGCCAACTGGCTGGAATCCACGATGCGTGCCTTACAGGAACAGCGCGAAAATGAGAAACGAGCCGAGCTGTTTGCTCAACAGGTTACGCAACAGAAACCGGCTCAGCTATCCACAAGACAACCCACAAGACAACACCCATTCCGACGGCACCTGATGAAAACCCGTTTTTTCATACCTACAAGGGGACGCTTACCCGTACACACGAATATGAAGCGCCCTGGTCCTTACCAATGGTAACCAATACCCATTTTGATTCGGCTGTCGACCTTATGGGTCTTATCAACCGGGTTACTGTCGTAATCAACAATATGCGTCAAACTCGAACTGATATGATCCGTCAGGCCAATTTTTATGCCATGATCAACATTGACCAGCGTCGTTGACTGCTTCATACGAAAGAATGTTCTATTGTTTGCAAAATATTCCCAGTTATTAATAATCTGCGTACGGTAATTAAAGATCCAGGTCAGCGCATAATCTTTCTGGGACTCATTGGTCTTGTAATCTTCCCAGAGCTGGCTGATACCCCCACTGGTTTTCAATGCTTTTTCTGCCGTCTCCCAAAAACGATAACCCAGCGTTCCCCCGAGCGATGTCCGACTTTTCAGATCCTCCTCAGAATCATGCTCCTGCTCCGCAGCTCCCTGAACAAACCAGTGTTCATCCAGATAACGGCTGTAGGAATAACCAACCTTCCATTCAGAGCTTTTAACACCGTCATCATTTTCCGCTTCAAGATCCCAGTAAAAAACATTTTTATTCCACTGGTCATCAATATTGAGTTTGCCTTCCACCCCAATCAAGAGTTCATCATCATTGCCAGACTTGCCATCCAGTTTGGCCACCAGATTGCCTCCCAACTCCCTGGTATCAGCGATCATCGGCTTCTCTATATGGATGGCGGCTACTGGCCATACTGCAGAGAATGAACGCTTCCGGCCATTGTCATCAATAACCGTAACACCGGTTTTCTGGCCTTCAAATCGTCGTAACCGGGCCTCATCTTCACCAATAAGGCTGACCCAGAAGGTTTTATCTGAATCAAGAGCTGTTACATAACGCCAGTCCAGCTCTAAAGTACCTGCATACCCGGTGCGCAAACTCAACTTGCCAGAGTACAGCTTCACAATGTCGCCGGACAACACATCACCATTGTCCATCCAGACAGTATCAGCCCATGCCGTGCTGATAACAAGAAACAGACACAATATCCCCGGCAGCCTGAATAAAAAGCGAAGGCTCCTTTGGAGCAACATAGAACGAATTTCCCCCGGACAGGTTTTATCCACCTGTAAAATTCACAAATGCCCATGGCGCGTGGAAATATTTTGCGCCACCCTCAGGGATGAAAAATGGT
>NZ_JAHHPP010000161.1 GCF_024606265.1 Endozoicomonas sp. SESOKO1 | reverse complement strand
GTAGTAACACTGCAGTCATTAGGCCAGAAGCTGTGCGAAATTCCCGAAGGCTTTGTGCTGCAACGCCAGGTCAGCAAGATCGTTGAAGACCGCCGCAAGATGGCAGCAGGTGCCCTGCCGATTAACTGGGGATGTGCCGAACTGCTGGCCTATGCGTCTCTGTTGATGGAAGGCAGCGAAGTTCGAATTACCGGGCAGGATGTCGGTAGGGGAACCTTTTCTCACCGTCATGCGGTATTCCATAATCAGAAAGATGGCTCGACTCTGGTTAATCTGGCAAAACTTTCCCAGGATCAGCCACGGTTCCAGATCTGGGACTCTTTCCTGTCAGAGGAAGCGGTTCTGGCTTTTGAGTATGGCTATGCAGCAACGACGCCCAATGCGCTGGTTATCTGGGAAGCCCAGTTTGGTGATTTCGCTAACGGTGCACAGGTGGTTATTGACCAGTTTATCTCCAGTGGTGAGCACAAGTGGGGGCGGCTGTCAGGGCTTACCATGCTGTTGCCCCATGGTTATGAAGGTCAGGGACCAGAGCACTCATCTGCCAGGCTCGAGCGCTTTCTGCAGCTGTGTGCGGAGCACAATATTCAGGTTTGTGTCCCCACAACGCCGGCCCAGGTGTTCCATATGTTAAGACGTCAGGTGCTTCGTCCGTTACGCAAACCATTGGTGGCATTTACCCCCAAGAGTTTACTCCGTCACAAACAGGCTACCTCCTCTCTGGAAGAGCTGGCAGAGGGTAGTTTCCAGACCATTATCCCGGAGGTTGACGTTCATGTGCCATCAGCGATCACCCGAATGATTATGTGTTCCGGCAAGGTCTATTATGACCTGCTTGATAAGAAGAGAACGGAAGGGTTGACTGATACGGTGATTATCCGTATTGAACAGCTCTACCCATTCCCGCAGGATGATCTGGATGAGCTGATTGTCAGCTATCCAAACCTGAAAGATGTGGTCTGGTGTCAGGAAGAGCCGATGAACCAGGGGGCATGGTACTGCAGTCAGCATCATATGCGTCGTTCAGTTGCCGTACATCCGAATAAAACGATGAGTCTCAAGTACGCAGGGCGTGAAGCATCAGCTGCTCCGGCATGTGGCTATATGTCAACTCATGCCCAGGAACAGCAGCAGTTGGTAAACGATGCTTTCAGCATTTGAATAAAGAAAAATTACTGCTCAAGACTGAGCGGTGTTATTAGTCAAACGGCCAGCAGGTATTTCTTATCGATCTGGCCAGAGCGTTTAACACAGTTTCTGTGAATAACGCTCCACGGGGCGAAGACGCAAAGGATCAATAATGGCCACTGAAATTAAAGCACCTACCTTTCCTGAATCCGTTGCGGATGGCACTGTTGCAACCTGGCACAAAAAGCCTGGTGAGCAATGCCACCGGGATGAACTGCTGGTTGATATCGAAACCGATAAAGTGGTTCTTGAAGTTGTTGCTCCGGCAGATGGTGTTTTGAGTGAAATTATCAGGCCTGAAGGAGAAGTCGTTCTCAGCAGTGAAGTTGTTGGGATCTTCGAAGAGGGTGCTTCTGCTGGCACCGCCCCGGCCTCTGCTGAAGCTACTGCCGCTCTGGCAGCTTCATCGGAAGCCGTTAATGAAGAACCTATTCTCCACCCGGCAGCACGACGGATGGCTGATGAGAAAGGTCTTGATCCTGCGGCCATAACCGGAACGGGTAAAGGCGGTCGCGTAACCAAGGAGGATGTGGTACGTCATGTTGAAGGTGGTAGCCAGGTTTCACCAGCCCCGGTTTCCGCTATGGCAACTGCCACTCCGGCTGCTTCGGCACCCCGGGTAGAGGCAACAGCACCGGTGTTTGCCGGTGAGCGTGTCGAGAAACGGGTGGCAATGACCCGCCTGCGTGCAAAAGTTGCTGAACGTCTGGTTCAGGCTCAGCAACATGCTGCCATGTTGACGACCTTCAACGAGATCAATATGAAGCCGGTCATGGAGCTTCGTGGTCAGTACAAAGATGTCTTTGAGAAACGTCATGGTGTACGACTCGGTTTTATGTCTTTCTTTGTCAAAGCCTGTGTGGAAGCACTCCGCCGCCATCCGGTAGTCAATGCTTCTATTGATGGTAACGATATTGTTTACCATGGTTACCAGGATATTGGTGTTGCCGTTTCCAGTGATCGAGGGCTGGTAGTTCCAGTGCTTCGTAACACTGAAGATATGAGCCTTGCGGATATCGAGGCAAAAATCCGTGAGTTTGGTAAAAAGGCAATGGATGGAAAGCTTGGCATTGATGAGATGACCGGCGGCACGTTCACCATTTCCAATGGCGGGGTATTTGGTTCACTTTTGTCAACGCCCATCCTGAATCCACCTCAGTCAGCGATCCTGGGCATGCATAAAATTCAGGAACGCCCAATGGCGGTTAATGGCAAGGTTGAAATTTTACCAATGATGTACCTTGCCCTGTCCTATGACCACCGACTGCTGGATGGCAAGGACGCGGTCACTTTTCTCGTGACCATCAAGGAGCTGCTGGAAGATCCGGCCAGAATGCTTCTGGACGTTTGATTCCAGAAAGTATGGGGCAGTCCTGTTCTTATTTATATAAAGCTGTGCTGCCCGTTATTGACTTTATACGTATACCTTATTTTATAAACCGTTTTGGAAATAACTTATGGCAAATCAGTTTGACGTGGTAGTTATTGGCGCAGGCCCTGCCGGTTACGTCTGCGCTATTCGCGCAGCCCAGCTGGGGCTGAAAACTGCCTGTATCGAGAAGTGGTCCGATGATAAGGGCAAAGCCAAACTGGGCGGTACCTGCCTGAATGTTGGCTGTATCCCTTCCAAGGCACTTCTCGATAGCTCCCACAAATTTATCGAAGCCAGGGAAGACTTTGCCAGGCACGGCATTAAACACAATGGCGTAGACATCGATGTACCTGCCATGCTTGCCCGCAAAGACAATATTGTGAACCAGCTGACTTCCGGGGTTACCGGCCTGTTCAAGGCAAATGGTGTGACCCTGCTGGAAGGTGCTGGTAAACTGCTGTCTGGCAAGCAGGTTGAATTAACCCGTGCAGATGGATCTGTTGAAGTGGTTGATGCTGCAAACGTGGTTATTGCAACCGGCTCCCGGCCTATTGAAATTCCACCCACGCCGCTAACTGAAGGTCTGATTGTTGACTCTACCGGTGCTCTTGAGTTTCAGGAGGTTCCGAAGCGTCTCGGGGTTATTGGTGGCGGTGTTATTGGCCTGGAACTGGGCTCTGTATGGGGCCGACTGGGCTCTGAAGTGGTTGTCCTTGAAGCCCAGGATAAATTCCTGGCCCTGGCTGACCAGCAAATCGCCAAAGAAACCCAGAAGATTTTCAAAAAGCAGGGACTGGACATTCGCCTGGGTGCACGGGTAACCGGTTCTGAAGTCAAGGGTAGCGAAGTTGAAGTTACCTATCAGGATGCCAATGGTGATGAACAGAAGCTGACCTTTGATAAACTGATTGTTGCTGTCGGCCGTCGCCCCTATACAGAAAACCTGCTGGCTACTGACTCCGGTGTCAATCTGGATGAGCGAGGATTCATCTTCGTTGATGATTACTGTACCACTGACGTTCCCGGCGTTTATGCCGTTGGTGACGTGGTTCGAGGCCCAATGCTCGCCCATAAGGGAAGTGAAGAAGGCATTATGGTGGCAGAAATTATTGCCGGTCAGAAAGCACAAATGAACTATGACCTGATTCCTTCGGTTATTTATACTCATCCTGAAGTGGCATGGGTTGGTAAAACGGAGGAAGAAGTCAAGGCCAGCGGCGAAGAGTACAAAGTGGGTACTTTCCCGTTTGCAGCCAGTGGTCGTGCCCTTGCTGCCAATGATACTCATGGCATGGTCAAGGTGATTGCGGACAAGGTAACTGACCGTATTCTTGGCGTTCATGTTGTGGGTCCAAGTGCGGCTGAGCTTGTGCAGCAGGGAGTCATTGCCATGGAGTTCGCTGCCAGCAGTGAAGATCTTGCACTGACCATTTTCTCACATCCAACCTTGAGCGAAGCGCTGCACGAAGCGGTTCTGGCTGTTGATGGCCACGCTATCCATATTGCCAATCGCAAACGTCGTTAAACCTGTCTCAATGGGAGCAATCAGGGTCGACTTGCTCCCTTCT
The DNA here is from genome assembly GCF_024606265.1 of Endozoicomonas sp. SESOKO1. Taxonomy (GTDB): domain Bacteria; phylum Pseudomonadota; class Gammaproteobacteria; order Pseudomonadales; family Endozoicomonadaceae; genus Endozoicomonas. Next base: position 14,536 of record NZ_JAHHPP010000161.1, on the reverse strand, counting down.
CCATAGAAAATATCCAGGGATATGGTTGACCAGAAACTTGAAAACAACGCTTAAATAAAAAAGAGGGCTGCGTCAGAATGAATCTTCACGAATATCAGGGCAAACAGCTCTTTGCAAAATATGGGTTGCCTGTATCCCAGGGCGTCGCTGCGGATACGCCAGAGCAAGCCGCTGCTGCTGCCGATGAAATCGGTGGTAATCAGTGGGTGGTTAAGGCCCAGGTTCACGCCGGTGGTCGTGGTAAGGCGGGTGGTGTCAAATTGGTCACCAGCAAGGACGAAATCCGTGCGTTCGCCGAGCAGTGGTTAGGTAAAAACCTGGTCACTTATCAGACCGATGAAAATGGCCAGCCGGTCAGCAAGATCCTGGTTGAGAGCTGTACTGATATTGATCAAGAGCTTTATCTTGGTGCCGTTGTTGATCGCGCAACCCGTCGTATTGTGTTTATGGCCTCCACTGAAGGTGGGGTTGAAATTGAAAAAGTAGCGGAAGAGACGCCGGAAAAAATCCTCAAGGCGACCATTGATCCCTTGACCGGTGCCCAGCCTTATCAGGCCCGCGAACTGGCATTTAAACTGGGTCTGGAAGGAAAGCAGGTCAAGCAATTCACCCAGATTTTCCTGGGTTTGGCAAAACTCTTCCAGGAGTGCGACCTTGCCCTGCTGGAGATCAACCCGCTGGTTATCACTAGAGAGGGTGACCTGCACTGCCTGGACGCAAAAATCAACATTGATAGCAACGCCCTGTATCGTCAGCCACAGTTGAAAGCCATGCATGATCCTTCCCAGGAAGATGCCCGTGAAGCCCATGCCGCTGAGTGGGAGCTGAACTACGTCGCACTGGATGGCAATATTGGCTGTATGGTCAATGGTGCAGGTCTTGCCATGGGCACCATGGATATTGTCAAACTCCATGGCGGTGCTCCTGCCAACTTCCTGGATGTCGGAGGTGGTGCAACCAAAGAGCGGGTTACGGAAGCCTTCAAGATCATCCTTTCTGATGACAGCGTTAAAGCCGTTCTGGTAAATATCTTTGGTGGTATTGTCCGCTGTGACCTGATTGCTGAAGGCATAATCGGTGCGGTTAAAGAAGTCGGCGTTGAAGTCCCTGTCGTTGTTCGCCTGGAAGGCAACAATGCTGATCTGGGTGCACAGACCCTTGCCAATAGCGGACTTGATATCATCGCGGCCAACAGTTTGACCGAGGCTGCCCAACAGGTAGTTAAGGCAGCGGGGAACCAGTAATGAGCATTTTAATTAATAAAGACACGAAAGTTATCTGCCAGGGATTCACCGGTGCCCAGGGTACTTTTCACTCCGAACAGGCCATTGCTTATGGCACCCGGATGGTGGGTGGTGTAACACCGGGTAAAGGTGGTCAGACTCACCTGGGCTTGCCGGTATTCAATACGGTGGCTGAAGCGGTTGATCAGACCGGTGCTGAAGCCTCGGTTATCTACGTTCCTGCCCCTTTCTGTAAAGACTCTATCCTTGAAGCTGCTTATGCTGGCATCAAGCTGATTGTCTGCATCACTGAAGGCATTCCGACGCTCGACATGCTGGAGTGCAAAGTCAAATGTGATGAGCTGGGTGTTCGTCTTATCGGGCCAAACTGTCCGGGTGTCATCACCCCGGGCGAGTGCAAGATCGGTATTATGCCTGGCCATATACATCTTCCGGGCAAGGTGGGCATTGTTTCCCGTTCCGGTACACTGACTTATGAAGCGGTCAAACAGACCACCGATTATGGCTTTGGCCAGTCTACTTGTGTCGGTATTGGTGGGGACCCCATTCCCGGTTCCAACTTTATCGATATACTGGAACTCTTCCAGAATGATGACAAGACCGAAGCCATCGTGATGATCGGTGAGATCGGTGGTTCTGCTGAAGAAGAAGCGGCTGCTTATATCAAGGAGCACGTCACCAAACCCGTCGTCTCTTACATTGCCGGTGTAACCGCACCTCCGGGCAAGCGTATGGGCCATGCCGGTGCGATTATTGCCGGTGGTAAGGGCACTGCCGATGAGAAATTTGCGGCACTGGAATCTGCAGGTGTGAAGACGGTTCGCAGCCTGGCGGATATCGGTGAAGCTCTTAAAAAAGTGACTGGTTGGTAAAACAACCGGTTCAGGTAACACCAAAAAGGCCGGATTTATATCCGGCCTTTTTGGTGATTGAAAATACTGAATCGGTGGTCAGGCTGCGTAAGTATCTTCTACGATGCTCCGGGTAATAGAGCCTTTTCATAATCTTTCTTATAGCCATTCCTGTGAAATTTCCTTATCCTCCCGCTTTTTTCTCAGGAGCCTGCCAGTGGATGCACTTGACCTGAATCCGGACAAATATCGACTTGCCAGAGCTCTACGTCCCTTCTCTTATTCTGTTGCCCTGGTAACGTGCGGCATTGGCGTGGTATTGGCTTATCAGCAGGGTGTTGGTAACTGGCGCAGAGCACTGCTGGTCATGCTGGCCGGGGTATTGCTTCAGGCTGCCAGCAATCTTGCTAATGATCATGCTGATGTGGTGTTGTGGAAAAAACGCTCCGGTGAGCTGGCAAAGCAGGTTGTTAAGCAGATCCATCGAAACTTTATCCTGGCTGGGTTTTGTGCTCTTATTGCCTGCATTATGGGACTACTGTTGGTGATCGATGTTGGCTGGCCGTTATTGTTGCTGGGTGTTTCAGGCGTTGTCGGTGGTTATTTTTATACCGGTGAACCCATTGTCTACAAGCATCGCGGCTGGGGGGTACCTGCAGTATTCCTGTTAACCGGAGTGCTGATGGTCAGTGGTGCCTTTTATGCCGTTGGGGGGTACTGGAATAATGACGTGGTCTGGATATCGATTCCGGTAAGCTTGCTGGCTTCTGCGCTGTTGCTGTCCAATGAGATTCGGGATTATCTCGATGACATCAGTCACAATATCCGCACGTTAAGCGTTCGTATCGGTTTGTTTAAAGCGAAATGCCTTTACGCAGTACTTCTGCTGGCGGGGTTCCCTCTCAGTTTTATGTTGTACTATTTTGGAGAGCTGAATAACCCTCTTTACCTCCTGATAGCGCTTCCTTTTACCATTACACCTCTCAAACTGCTTGCCAACCATTCAGGTGATGCTGAGATGGTTCGTTTGCCTCCTCTGACGGGACGTTATTTTATCATCTTTGGCCTGGGTTTCATCCTCTCCGTAGTTTTTTAGGGGAGAGGGTGTATGGGGCTGTGAAATACAAGACTCCCGATGCCGATGGCGTTTTGATCAATAGTGTGAACCCGTCAGTTGTTGTTTCTCAGGTCATACGTTTCTGTATTAAATAACTCTTCGGGGCGGTTCGGCAGGTTAATAGCCTTTCTGCCGTTGCCATTACCGATAAGCTTTAGTTTGGTGAATCGATCCTGAGTTGCTTTTACCAGTGTTTCTGAGTTACGCATGATGGTAGGACGGATAAACAGCATCAGGTTCTTTTTTTCATCGCCGCCCTGATGGTAACGGAAGAGGTTGCCCAGAATCGGGATGTCCCCGAGCAGCGGCACCTTTTTCCTGGTTTTGGATTTGATATCTTCGATCAATCCACCAATAACAACGGTCTGTCCATCGTCCACCAATACTGCGGTTTTCAGGGAGCGGGTATTGAACAGCAGGTCACCACTGGACTCTCCCAGAATATCTTTGCTGGTGCCAACATCAAGCGAGGAGACTTCCTGCTCTAACATAAGCCTCAGGCTGTTACCTTCGTTAATATGGGGTGTGATTTTTAGTTTAAGGCCGACATCCCGGCGTTCTGTTGTGGTGAAAGGGCCAGTGCCACCGCCACTGGAAGGCGTCTGGTATGAGCCGGTTTTAATGGGTATGTTTTTACCAATAATCAACTCGGCTTCTTCATTGTCCAGAGTCAGCATGCTGGGTGTTGACAGAATATTATTATTGGATTTTGCGCTGAGAGCTCCAACGAGTACCCCAAAGTTATCAGCCCTGAGAGCCAGGGAGCCCAGCGTAATATTGGCATTGTTCCATAGCTTGCCGGTAATACTGCTTAACTCTCCTGAAGAGTCGCGTATGGTTTTTGTGCCATCAATGCCCCATTGCACACCCAGCGCATCATTAATCCCGCCGGACACTTCAACAATAACAGCCTCCAGTAACACCTGGGCCCTGGGAACATCAAGCTGCCGGACAATGGTCTCCATTTCCTGAAGGGTTTCCGGGTCAGCAATCATAACCAGAGCATTCTGGGTTTCATCCGCTTTTACAAAAGCAGTCGTTGCTGCCGACTTGCTTTTAGTACCAGACTTGGTGGAGGCTTGGGAAGAGGACTGATTTGATGAATTAGCAGCAGAGACTGAGCCTGATGTAACCGATGACGATGGAGTTGCTGCGGTTCTCTTTCCCTGGCTGTCCTGAATGATGCCTGAGGCTTCCGAAAGAATTTCCGCAATGTTTTTGGCATCGGCAAAACTCAGGAACATGACTTTGGTGGTTGATTTGCGAATGCCTTCCTTATCCAGGGTGTCAGCCAGCTTTCTGACCCGTGCCCGTTTGCTGGCATTGCCCTTAACCACCAGTCGATTGCTCCGTTCATCAGCGATAACCTGAAGCCCGCTGGGTAGCTGTCCCTTTCCGGTAACCAGCGTATCAGAGATTATTTTTGACACATCCCCGACCCAGGCATGTTTAAGCTGGATGACTTCGTAGTCGTTATTGCCAGTATCATCCAGCTCCCTGATCAGTTTGGTGATGCGCTCAACATTATCCGCAAGGTCACTGATGATAACTGCATTGCTGGAGGCAGAGGCAGCAGCATGCCCATATTGAGCTATCAATGGACGAATGATCGGGATTACTTCAATAGCTGAGACACTGTGCAGGTCAACAACCCTGGTGGTCATTACGCCATCAATTGGCTTCTGAGTGTCTCCGGGGCTGCTGGTTTTTGCGCTGGTTGTGGGGACAACATTGATAATATGGCCATCGGCTTTTGGAATGACGGTATAACCATTGGCGGACAGGACTTCCAGGAAAACATCGTAGACTTCATCACGGGTCAGTGGCTTACTGGAAATAACGGTAACGGTGTTACCACCTTTAATCCGTGGATCGATAACAAATGTCTCTCCGGTTATTCTGGCAACCTGGGTGATAAACTCACGAATATCGGCATTCTGCTGATTCAGTGTCCATAGCTTATCATCGGGCAACGCAGCGCTGTTATTGTTTGCAGCAGGCTGTAAACCGTTATTTGCCTTGCTGGCAAACAGTGGTGTCACTGACAGCAGCAACAGCAGAGGAATGGCTCTCATTAACTTATTGTTATGAAGGTGAGGTAAAAAAAGTAGCACTCTGGTGTTCATGATATGACCGTTAACTCAGCAGTTTGTCATTGTTTTGTCATTGTTGCCGTTACAGTTCCTGACTGGCTTCCTGCAGCTTCTCCCTGAGGTCCTGCATTCGCTGTTCAAGAGACATATCATCCGGATAGTCATGGTTGCCCGGGCGTGGCTCCATCGACTCAGGGATGTCTTCCTCAACAGCCCTGAATTCCTGAAAAGCTCTGGAATCTCTGGCTGTTTCCGGAAAGTATAGTTTTTCAAGCTGGCTACCCCGTTTAATGATAATGTGATCAGAGTAAACCTGATTCAAAATGGCGCCTCCGGGCAGTGCGTCACCAATTTCATATAATTTGTCCTGGTTGGCTATTTGAATAATTGCACTTGCGTACTTTTTGTTTTCAAAACCTGAGAGTGCCCCCCTGAGAATCAGATTCATTTTTGTTATCGGGATCTCTTTGTTGTTTTCAGTTATTCCCTGGCTGTCGCTGAAGCCGAAAAGCAGTTCATAGTCTTCAGGCTTGATGGTTGACGTGCTTTTCGAAACGATAGTTTTGTTATGATCACGCTCTATCAAAGGCTCGCGGCTGACGATCTGATAAAGATTAAATATCTGATAGCTGATGCTGAGGATTATGACGATGAACATAATCAGAAGCATAAGGATCCGGTTATTTTTATGCCCCCATTGCAGAAATGTGGTGGATGCCACTGGTTTCATCATCATATCTTCTGAAGTTAACGAATTGGATTAATAGGCTATTCTTTAGTCTAAATAAAAGCATAAGAGTCTTGTCTTTTAAAGAAATAAGTTTTTTCAGAAAAAACTTTTAATTAATTATAAAGGATCGTTGCTTCCCTTTTGATTTAAGGAGTTAATGATATTGGCTACACTGCTGACCGCTGGCCATGACCCGGAAGACGATGCTGACAATGAGGCCGGTGTTTTACCAAGACTGCCTTTCAGTTTTGCCAAAAGGCATGGCGTTGTTCTCATTGAGAATGATACAGGCGTTGCCACACTCTATTTCCACAACACACCATCGGCTGAGCTGATTGCAGAGGTCAGTCGCTATTCAGGTGTTTTTCCGGCCTATGAAAAAGTAACTGTCGAAAAACTGTCAGAGGTGCTGGCTCACTGTTATCACAATGACAGTTCAGAAGCATTGCAGGATGCGGCTGGCATCAGTGATCACCTGGATCTGACCAGTCTGGCGGACGCCGTGCCGATCACAGAAGACCTGCTTGAGCAAAGTGACGATGCCCCGGTTATCCGTTTAATCAATGCGCTGCTGACAGAGGCTATCAGGGAAGGGGCCTCCGATGTGCACATTGAAACGTTCGAGTCGACGCTGGTGGTTCGGCTTCGGGTTGATGGTGTTTTAAGGGAAGTACTGTCGCTGAAGAGAACCATTGCCTCTTTACTGGTTTCTCGCATCAAGGTGATGGCCCGGCTGGATATTGCTGAGAAACGTGTACCCCAGGATGGCCGAATTTCGCTGAGGGTTGCCGGTAAGGAAGTGGACGTCCGGGTTTCCACGCTGCCCTCCAGTAATGGCGAGCGGGTTGTGTTAAGGCTTCTGGACAAAGCAGCAGGCCGTCTTGAACTCAGGCATCTTGGTATGACGGACCGGAACCGTTCGCTTATCGAAAGTCTGCTGAAAAAACCTTACGGCATCATTCTGGTGACCGGGCCAACAGGATCCGGCAAGACAACCTCCCTTTATGCCAGCCTGACCCTTCTGAATGACCAGACGCGAAACATTCTTACTGTGGAAGATCCCATTGAGTATCACCTGGAAGGGATTGGCCAGACCCAGGTGAACACAAAAGTTGATATGACCTTTGCCCGGGGATTGAGAGCTATCCTGAGGCAGGATCCCGATGTGGTCATGGTTGGCGAGATCCGTGATCGGGAAACCGCTGAAATAGCCGTACAGGCGAGTTTGACCGGTCACCTGGTGCTTTCAACACTTCATACCAATACGGCTGTCGGTGCGCTGACCCGTCTTCAGGATATGGGTATTGAACCCTTTCTGATGTCTTCCAGTCTGCTTGGCGTGATTGCACAACGACTGGTCAGGGTGCTCTGCAGTGACTGTAAAGTGCCATATAGCCCTGATGATGCCGAATGTCAGCAGTTAGGCATTGATTCTGCTGATGGAGTAACGCTTTATCACGCTAAAGGTTGTAAGGCCTGTAATTTCAGTGGCTATCGTGGCCGTACCGGAATTTATGAAGTTGTCGTTATTAATGAGCAGGTCAGGCGAATGGTCCATGCCCTCAAAGGGGAGCAGGAGATTACTGACTTTGTTCGTGAGTCCAGCCCCGGCATACGTGAAGATGGCAGCAGAAAAGTGCTGGAAGGGGTGACAACGCTTGAAGAAGTTCTTCGGGTTACCCAGAAAGACTGATGAGTGCCACAGAGGCCGCACAGGAAAAGGCTCACGATTATGGCCGCGTTTGAATATATTGCTCTGGATCCTCAGGGTAAACAGCAGAAAGGTACACTGGAAGCGGACAGTGGGCGTCAGGTTCGCCAGATCCTGAGGGATAAACAGTGGACGCCTCTGTCAGTGAACACGCTTGTTGACCATCAACAGCCGGGCGAAGAAGAAAGAGGCTTCTTTTTGCGCCGGGGGATTTCAGCCATTGAGCTGGCTACCGTAACCCGGCAGCTGGCTACGCTGGTCCAGGCGGCAATGCCGATAGAGGAAGCACTGAATGGTGTGGCAGCCCAGCAGGAAAAGCGAAGAATAAAAAATATACTGCTGGCCGTTCGTTCCCGGGTACTTGAAGGCTATACCCTGGCCAGAAGTCTGGAAGCATTCCCGGAAGTCTTCCCCCAGATGTATCAGGCAACCGTTGCTGCGGGGGAGCATGCGGGGTATCTCGACCGTGTTCTCAACCGTCTGGCCGACTACACTGAAGCCAGAATGCGCTCGGGTCAGAAAATACAGCAGGCGCTGGTCTATCCAATCATTCTGATGTTGGCCTCCATCGGGATTGTCAGCTTCCTGCTGGGATTCGTGGTGCCGGACGTTGTCAAGGTCTTTCTGGATTCCGGTCAGGAACTGCCATTCATCACGGAACTCCTGATAAATGCCAGTGAGGGATTTCAGGCGTGGTGGCCGGTGATCTTTGGTGGAATTGCTGCGGCAATTCTGTTTGTCCGGCATTTACTGAAAAAACCGTCAATACGACTTTCCTGGCATCGGGTGCTGTTGAAACTGCCGTTTGCTGGTCGATTTGTCCGTACGGCCAACACAGCTCGCTTTGCCAGTACCTTGAGCATGTTAACCCGCAGTGGGGTTTCGCTGGTTGAGGCCCTGATGATTGCCGCTCAGGTGGTAAATAACGATGCCATCAAAAATGCGGTTCAGGATGTTGCCAGACGAGTCAGTGAAGGAACCAGTCTGAACAGGGCGCTGACGGAAACCGGCTACTTTCCACCCCTGATGCTCCACATGATTGCCAGTGGCGAGGCAACCGGAGAGCTGGATCAGATGCTGGAACGAACCGCACAGAATCAGCAGATGGAGCTGGAAGGGCGAATTACCGTCATGCTTGGACTGTTTGAGCCCTTGATGCTGGTCGTGATGGGAGGCGTGGTCATGATGATTGTCCTGGCCATCCTCTTGCCCATACTGAATATGAACCAGCTGTTGAATTGAGGCATATACCCAACAAAATCGAGGTCAACCAACATGATAAAAAACTGGCTCAGAAGAAAAGAGCATCATGCAGCCAATTCAGTAGCCGAACAAGGCTTTACCCTGATTGAGATTATGGTGGTAGTGGTCATTCTGGGGATTCTTGCCGCTATGGTAGTGCCCAAAATTCTTTCCCGGCCGGACCAGGCAAAGGTCACCGTTGCTCGCGCTGATATTGAAGCTATTTCCCAGGCACTGGAGCTTTTCAGACTCGATAACGGTTTCTATCCCACCCTGGATCAGGGGCTTGAAGCGCTGATACAGAAACCATCATCTCCACCAGAGCCCAGAAACTGGAATCCTGAAGGGTACTTGAAAAAGGTACCGTTAGATCCATGGGGGAATCCCTACATGTATTTGCAACCGGGTAGTCATGGCAAGTATGACCTTTATTCCTTCGGAGCCAATGGTCGTGAGGGGGGGGAAGGTCCGGACGCTGATATCGTTAATTGGGACACACAACCATAAGCAACACTTTTTGGCAGGTATAACAACAGATAGAACAAGGGAACGTGATGGCATCACCTCAACTTTTTAGCCGGCAGGACAAGGATACGTGATGGCATCACCTCAACCGCGAGGATTCACCCTGATAGAAATGCTGGTAGTGGTGGTCATCATTGGTGTTCTGCTGGGTATTACCCTGCTAAGCCCGATAACCGGCAGTATTCAGAAGGTGATTCAAAAAGAAGCGACCCGACTGCAGGTATTATTTACCCAGGTTCGTGACCAGGCGCTGCTGGAAAATAGTCACTACGGCTTTTCAATTGATAATGATGGTTACTACCGCTGGTGGGTCTTACCGGCAGAGAGTCAGGAATGGACTGAGCTGGAACAGTCTCCCTTCCAGCCGAGGTTAATGCCGGAAACATTAAGCCTGAGCCTGGAGTCAATGGAGAATTCCACTCCCCTTGACGGAGATGAACACTATCCATCCGTTGTTTTCTATTCAGACTACCAGGTAACCCCCTTCAGGCTCAGTATTCTTCCGGCTGAAGTTTCGATGGCAAACAGCAAACAGTCACTCCATCTGTTCACCGATGGATTGTCAGATATTGAACGGGTCAGGGAGTGATGGGCGTTTCCAAGAGTCATTGGGGCTTCAGGCCAAACCGGCTTTTTCTGCGAAACAGAAACCTGCATCGCTGTGATGGTTTTACCTTGCTGGAAGTGATGGTTGCCCTGGCCGTCTTTGCCCTGGCTGCTTCCATGCTGATTCTTTCTGATGGCAACAGTATCCGGCAGACCCGGTATCAGAAGGAAAAAATACTGGCTTCGCAGATTGCCGACCACTATCTCAATACCCTTCATGCAGAGGGACGCTGGAGTGGGTCGGCAGTGAGGCCCCAAATTGAAAGCTACGCGGGTTATCAGTGGTATGTTCGGGAAACATCGGTATCCACTGTGTCACCTGATTTCAGAAAGGTGCAGGTCGAGGTATTTATTGGTGAGTCTGAACCAGAAAAAGGTGCTGCTCCCCTGGCAAGGTTATCGACCTGGCTGAGGAGGCCCCGGCAATAATGCTCAGCAAACGTATTTGCCTGGTTATGGGGAAGCACTTGAAAAGATCGCAAGTGCCGGGGGGCTTTACCCTTCTTGAGCTAATGGTTGCTATCGTACTGTTCAGCATGATCAGTACGGCAGCCTATAAGTTGTTTATGTCAGTAACCCGTGCGCAGGAAACAACGCAGTCGGTGCTGGATGAGATGGATAAATTACAACGGGCTGAAGTTGTCCTGGAAAAAGACCTGTTGCAAATGACCCGAAGACCGGTCAGGGATGAAAGAGGCATGCAGCAGCCTGCACTGAAAGCCCCGGGGGCGGGCGGGGCATTAATGGAGTTTACCCGTTCAGGATGGCAAAACCCCCTTAAGGCAGCGCGAAGTACACTGCAACGTGTGGCTTATGCAGTGGAGGGCAATCAGTTAATTCGTTATTACTGGCCTGCGTTGGACAGGGCTCCGGAATCTACCCGTGTTCGGCAGGTGGTGATGTCTGGTGTGAACGGCATGAAAGTACGGTTTCTCAATGATCACCGGCAATGGATCAGCACCTGGCCTTCAGGGCAGAACCCGCGGTCAGCTTCCGAGGCTGTTTCTGCGGCTTCTTCTGTAGGAGGTGCAGACCAACTGCCGGCTGCAGTGGAGTTGACCATTGTTCATGAGGTGATGGGATCCATGGTCACCGTGGCTCCGCTGGTAACGTACAAACCTGACCGGGGTAATAAAGCGGGAGACTCATCTCAGGAGAATGCGGCGAATAACTCGCCGGGTACCCTACGGCCACAGCCCAGAGCCAGAATCGGAGAAAGTGCCGATGGTTATTGAACCAGCTGAAACCTGTCAGCCAGTGCTGGCTTCGGCCGGTAAATTCCCGTTATGCCATCAGTCAGGGATTGCTCTTATTTATGTGCTGTTGATTTTTTTGCTGATCACAACGGTCGCTTCTGAGATCGTCATGAATCTCTGGCTGCACACCGGGAAGAATGCCCGATACCTGGAAAGAACACAGGCAAAACACTATGCGCTGGGCGCTGAACAGTACGTTGCATGGCTGTTAGAACAAGATTTTGAGCAGGACAAAAAGAATAACCGAATGGTGGATCATGAAAATGAGCAGTGGAATGTTGAAACCATCAATTATGACGTTGAACAGGGCGTTATCGAGTTACAGGTTCAGGATGAGCAGAGCCGGTTTAATTTGAACTGGCTTGCTGATGAAAATAATCAGTCAGGTGGGCAGGGGGCTGAAAAATCTGGTTCACCCGGTGTGCAAATGTTTGAAAATCTGCTGTCAACTCAGTCCATGGATCCTCAATTGGCCGAAAAAGTAGCCCGGTGGATGAGTAAAGAGCAAAAAAGCGTATCAGAAGGAACGGAGGATCAGCTCTATCTGTCGCTTGTTCCCCCAAGACGAACCGGACAGACTGAAATGACGTCGGTCTCGGAATTGATGCTAATTGATGGTTTTAATAACGAGGAAGTTGAAAAGCTATTGCCCTATATTACGGTGATACCCGGATCATCAAAAATGAATATGAACACTGCCCTGCCAGAGGTTATCCGCTCCTTAAACAAGAATATTTCCGAAGGGGATGCCTTAATGATCAGTAACAGTCGGGGCTATAACGGGTTATCAGATATTGAAGAATTGAATCGGCTTGTCGCTCTATCTGGAAAGGCCGGGATCTTTAATGGGAAAAATCAAAATGAGCGGGTGGTGTTTGGCAGTCAGTATTTCAGTGCCCGGATTAAGGCAACCTATAGAGAAACCACCTTTTATCTGAAAACGAATTTTTACCGAAGCAGTGATGGGCATGTGCAGGTTGTCGGGCGGGAAATCGGGCCGAGTCAATATTGGGCTCCTGCTAATCAGGCAGATTCAACAGGGAACCCGGGATTCAAATAATGAACAAAATACTATTGGTTCGCATTCCATCTCCAGCCAGCTCTGTTGATGCCAATACTGTTGCACAGTGGGGAAAGTTCACATCGACAGGCTCGCTTTTCGGAGAACTCCATCTGACAGCAATCGCTCAACTCAGAGAAGCATGGTATGCAGACGAACCTGAAGATCAAGAAGACGCTGACCGTCTGCCGGAAGAGGTGATTCTTCTGCTGGGGGGATCGCTTTGTTTATATAAGCACCTGAGGATTAATGCTGGTCAGAAAAAGCACCTGTCAACAGCACTCCCTTATCTTGTGGAGGAGCATCTGGCTCAGGATATTGACACCATGCATATTGTTAATGGTTATCCTGACAGGGAATTGCAGGTTTCAGTCGCTGGCATTCCACACTCAACCCTACAGGCCATACTGGCACTTTTTGAGGAACATCAACTGCCCCTGACCAGTATCCTGGCTGAAATGCAATTTCTGAAGCCTGAGCCTGGATATACCTGCCTGATATTGGACAATGATTCGGTGATGATGGCCTCACCCGGTCGTGAAGGCATTACCCTGAATTATGAAGCGCTCCCTGTCGTATTTCCCGACCAATCCGTTCAGGGAGATCAAGAACTCCCTGATACTCTGTCCAGCTCTCTTGGCAATACGGTTGCCGAAACGGTGGATGAGACGCCCCCGCAAGCCAGATTGATTTTCTCTGATAATACGCTGGCGATTGCTGCATTCAGAATAGATGAAACCTCAGCTTTGCTTTCCGAGCGTGGCTGGCTTGTTGATAAGGTACCGCTTGAGGCCTCGGTGTTTGAGTTTTTTGCCGGGCACTATTTTACTGAAAGGCGCAATAATCAGCTGCTTGACTTCCGACAGGGTGCCTATCAATGTCCCAGAAGAACAGGGAAATTTATCAGACGCTGGTGGCCCCTGCTGGCCACTGTTGCCTGCTGGCTGGTGCTTGAGCTTGGACTTTCACTAACAGAAGGTGTGATTTATCAGCACAAGTCGGAATGGCTCTGGAGAGATTCCATAAAGCATTACCTCTCGGTATTCCCGAATGATCGACAAGCCCAGCAGGCACAGGCTCGCCAACAGATGTCTTTTAATATTAAGCAAGTCATGGAGAACCGCTTTCGCACCCTGGAAACTCAAACAGCCGAAACTGCTTTTCTATCGATGCTTCAGGTGCTTTCCAGTGTTTCTGGCTCAATGGACGAAAAGGAAAAACTGGAACCCAGGAATCTGGACTTCAATGCGGCTACCGGTCAACTGGTTTTTGAATTTGAAGCCGATGAGTTGAACACGGTTAACCAGTTCCTGGAAAAGCTCAATATTTCGGGTTTTCAAGGTAAGCTGGAGAGTGCCAGCCAGGGTAAGTCCAGTGTCATTGCCAGAGTGGCGATCAGGAAATAATTGGGGGGATCATGCAAAAACTGAATAGCCTGCTAATGGCCAACCCTTACTGGCAGCACTGTCAATCCTGGTATGGAATGCGGCCTCCGGGAGATCGTAAAATACTCCAACTGCTTTTTACTGTGGTGCTTACAGGACTCATCTACCTGCTGATTTTGGAGCCGGTAAGCCAATGGTCTGAGACTCAAAAGAGTGCTTATCTCTATCAACAGGAAATGAATGCCTGGCTGCACGGTAATTTACCCAGAGCCCGTAACCTGCAGAAAAATCAACAGGCAGCGTCATCCCGTCAGGAACTATCCTCCATAGCTACCAATGTTGCCCAGCAGGCGGATATTAGCCTGGGAAGAGTACAGCCAGACCGTAAGGGGCTCTCTGTCTGGATTGAAGATGCTGCCTACCAGAAACTGCTTAAATGGCTAGTATTGCTGCAAACAAAACATGGTGTTGCCCTCCAGCAGGTTCGTATTGAGCAGCTGAAAGAAGAGGGGCGGGTTAAGAGTTATATTCATCTGGGGGGCTGAACGAAGCAGTATAAGCTTTACCCTGAGTTTTATGACGTGTTGATCCATGATTTTCCTGATAGATGTAGCAAAAAAGAATTGACACTGTTTCTCGATTCGTTATCATACCGCCACGAGTTCAGGGTGATTAGCTCAGCTGGGAGAGCATCTGCCTTACAAGCAGAGGGTCGG
>NZ_JAHHPP010000160.1 GCF_024606265.1 Endozoicomonas sp. SESOKO1 | reverse complement strand
GAGCAGTTGGCTTTTAACCAATTGGTCGTAGGTTCGAATCCTACACGACCCACCACTTCTTTCCATACCCTCCCACACCCTCCAATTCATCCCTATACCATAATTATTAATAGTGCCGATGCTGTGTTAGACTACCTGCCACATTTTTTTCAGAAAATGTTGGCATGGAAATAATGCGGAGCTGGATTTCCTTCCATTTTGGGGATGGAAGTTATGCAATATTTCCCGCTCATGGCTGATTGATAGAGGAATGTGCAGACACTTGCCTGTCTTGTATATGAAGCCGTTCATTGAAGAGATCAGAAGGGTAAAGTGCCTTGCCGGATGCTAGCTTTATGAATGCAGTGATAGACAGAGAACTCGTTCAGGATCATTTGCTGAAGGCCTCATTACCGGTGGATCCGGTTGTGAAGGAAGCCAAAAAAAGCAGAATTAAACAGCTGCTGAAAGAGAGGAGAGCGGTTCTGGTCGCTCACTATTATACAGATCCTGTCGTTCAGGAACTGGCTGATGAGACCGGTGGCTTTATTGCGGACTCATTGGAAATGGCCCGCTTTGGTGCCCGGCACGACGCCGAAACACTGATAGTGGCTGGTGTTCGTTTTATGGGGGAAACGGCCAAAATTCTCAGCCCTGAAAAGCAGGTACTGATGCCAACGCTTGAAGCTGAGTGCTCACTTGACCTGGGTTGCCCGGTAGAAGAGTTTTCTGCGTTTTGTGATCAGCACCCTGACCGGGAAGTGGTTGTCTATGCTAATACGTCAGCTGCCGTAAAAGCACGGGCTGACTGGGTCGTTACCTCCAGTTGTGCGCTTGATATCATCGAAGAACTGGATGCCCAGGGGAAAGCGATTATCTGGGGGCCGGATAAATACCTTGGCCGCTATATCCAGAAAAATACCGGTGCCGATATGCTGCTCTGGGACAGTAGCTGTATTGTTCATGAAGAGTTCAAGGCGAAAGGTATTGAAGATCTGAAACGGGTTTATCCTGATGCAGCGGTGCTGGTTCACCCGGAGTCACCTGACTCAGTGGTTGAGATTGCTGATGTGGTGGGATCGACAAGTCAGTTATTGAAAGCGTCTCAGGACATGCCAAACAGCACATTCATCGTCGCTACGGATCGTGGTATTTTCTACAAGATGCAGCAGGCTTCACCTGAGAAGCGCTTTTTGGAGGCCCCTACTGCGGGCAGTGGTGCCACTTGTCGCAGTTGTGCCCATTGTCCATGGATGGCAATGAATACCCTTGATGCTCTGCAGGAATGTCTGGAATCGCCGGGTGACCTGAATGTCATTGATGTCAGTGATGAGTTGCGGAATAAGGCGCTAAAGCCTTTACAGCGAATGTTGGACTTTACCGCGGCCGGTTAATATTGCCCCCCGAGGAGGCTGACCGGGATTGAAGCCTCCCGGCTCTGCTTTATAAGTTATTCCCCTGTTTATCCATGTAATTCTACAACGTCAATTTCTGCAACTGCGCCAATATTTCAGTCCCGCTCTCGCTGATCTGACGAAAGCAGGGATTATGGCTCTGAAGCTTCTCCCAGGAAAACGGGGTAGCAAGTCGGGTCATAGCCAACGGCCAGGCTGGACAAGGTGCTGATGAATGCATATTGAGGCTTTGCTGAAGATGGTTTCGAGCTCGCTCTCGTCGTTGTGCCATTTTCTTGATGATGGGGTCAAGTACGCAAGCACAGTTTATATCAATATTATTTTTTAATAACATCAGTTCATTTGTCAGGTGACTCCAAGTGTAGAGGTGGCAGAATCTTTTGTTGGCCTTTACCAGAAAATCATAAACAACCTGTTCTGTCGGGGACAGGGGCGCAGGAAGCTGTTGCCATAACGTCTTATAAGTTGCAAGCTCCAGGCAAAGCGCCGATGATGCATATTGTGCTTGATAAGCTTCGGTCGCTTCCTTCAGTTTCTCATTAAATTTCATGACAGCATATAATGACTCAGGAGGTTGCAATCTCCTCGGTGCTGACTCGAGGGCTGTGGAAACCCAGAGAGCTGAATCATGGATCATTTCCCGCCGCTCTCTGTTGTTCTCCTGGTGGATGATTTCAGTTAACTCCCGGCGGGAGACAAACAAGGAGCCTGTTTTTTGTGTGTCATGGGGGTGGAGCACAAATGCCCGGACGTAGGGGCAGGACCGGTCCCTTCTATTAGCCACCTTCGACCCGCTCTCATGCACCGGGTCGGCAATAAAGTACATTTGGTAAGCCCTGGCATTGCCTTCAGCGTCAATTACCTGCACCAGGGGTTTGTCGCGGTAGAGAGAATTAAAACAACTCTGGTCGTGCAGTTTCCAGCTGCACAGCTGTCCCTTTGATAGATAAGTTCTGATTATATTCTCGGCATCAATGGGGCTTTTTGGTTTTTTTTGGGAAATCTCAATTGTCCTGGTCTCGGAAAAACGTGAGTTCTTCATACAAAATGCGCAGGTTAACCGCTCTTCAAGCCCGGTTAATCCCGGAGCTGCGGCCTGAGCTTGCAATATGGAGCTGTATGCCTGACCACAAGTATAGTTTCCGGAAAAAAACAGACCTTCATCAACATAGTGTCTGAGCAGTTCCGGGGTCTTTAATAACATGCGACATAACTTTGATTCACGGTGATGTTCGGTAAAAGTCTGGTATCGCTCATCAGCGGTGTTGGGTAGTGAGTAGCGTCCGGGGTTCCAATGATTTTCATGACTGACCATCGCTTTTTGCTCGCAGGGAGAGGCCAGCCTTCTCTCATAAAATGCATAAAGTCTAACGCGTTTCTCGTTCGGATCGGCCATGGCATTGATCTTGCGCGTTACATCGAGCCAGCTTCGCACAACCCAGATATCCCGCTGCTGGAGCGTCCTGATAAACGGGTCTGGCGGATAGCCATTGTGCCCATCAACCTGATAAAAACGCTTGCCGGGGTTAAATGGGATAACGGTGTATCCCGGACCATTACAGGTGAGAAGAAAAAAACCAACGGCATCTGACGCAAGTGTTGCTTCAAGATAATGTTCCGGTTGCTTGCCATGGGAATTTGTCTTACTCAGAGGCACCGGTTTATGTCTGGGGTCTTTCTCCAGGTTGGCACTGGCCGGGCAAGCATCAAATTTGCCATATCGGTCCATGAGGCTGTGAACTTCCAGGTTAGATTTTGGTACACATCGTACGAGCATAAACCACCTTGGCCCCATAATTTATAGAAGCGTTACTGTTCTACAACGTCAATTTCTGCAACTGCGCCAATATTTCAGTCCCACTTTCGCAGATCTGGCGATAGCAGGGGTTACTGCCCTGCAGCTTTTCCCAGGAGACCGGGGCGGCAAGCCGGGTCATATTCAGATCATCCGGAGCAGTGGATGGTGAGTGCCTGTTGATGCTTTGGTTGAGATAATCCCACGCTCGTTTACGTCGTAATGCCACTTTATCGATAATGGGTTCAAGCAGGAAATGCCAATTGCCTTCGGTATTCTCTTTCAGTGATATCAGTTCGCTCATGAGATGACACCAGGCGTAGAGCTGACAGAATTCCCTGTTGGCGTTTACCAAAAATTCAGAAACATCCTGTTCTGCCGGGGATTGGGGCGCAGGAAGCTGTTGCCATAACTGCTTATAAGTTTCAAGCTCCAGGCAAAGCGCCGATGAAGTATATTGTATTTGATAAGCTTCAGTCGCTTCCTGCAGCTTCTGTTCAAATTTCCTGAAGACTCTGGAAAACCCGGCGTATTCCAGCCTCATCTGCTCTAGTTCAATGAGGGCCAGGGAGACCCCGAGAGCTGAGTCGTTGATCATTTCCCCCAGCTTTCTATTGTTCTCCTGATGGATGATTTCAGTTATCTCCCTGTGGGAGACAAACAGGGAGCCTGTTTTTTGTGTGTCATGGGGATGGAGCACAAACACCCGGATGTAGGGACAGGACCGATCCATTCTATCAGGGTCATTGGATTTGCTCTCTTGCACGGGGTCCGCAATAAAGTATATTTGGCTGGCCCTGATATTGCCCTCAACATCGATAATCTGTACCAGAGGTTTGTCGCGATAGCGGTTATGTAAACAATTACTGTCGTGTAACCCCAGCCCGTACATTCCCCCTCGTGATAGATAACTTCTGACTATCTTCTCGGCCTCAATGGGTTTTTTTTGTGTTTCCTGGAAAATCCCGGTGATCGTGGCCACATCAAAGCGTGAATTCTTCATGCAAAACACGCAGGTTAACCGCTCATCAAGCCCTTTTACCCCCGGTGCTGCGGCATGGGCTTGTAATATGGCCGGGTTTACGCCATCACAAGCATAGCTTCCGGAAAAAAACAGGCCTTCATTAACATAGTGGCAGAGCGATTCGGGGGTCTTTGATAACAGGCGACATAATCCCGATTCACCGCTGTGCTCGGTAAAAGTCTGGCATCGATTATCGGTGGTGTTGGGCAGCGAGCAGCGTCCAGCGTTGCAATGATTTTCGTAATGGACCCACTCGTCCATTCTCTTTTTCGTCCAACGAGCATCAAAATTGGTACGTCTCTCTTTCGGGGCAGTAATGGCATCTATTTTACGGGTTACATCCAGCCAGCTTCTTACAACCCAGATATCTCGCTCCTGGAGCGTCTTGATAACAAGATCCAAACCTGGCGGAAAGCCCCTGTGCTCATCAACAAGGTAAAGGCGTTTGCCGGGATTCAGTGGGATGACGGTGTAACCCGGACCATTACAGGTAAGAAGAAAAAAACCGACGGCCTCTGTCGGAAGTTTTGCCTCCAGATAATGTCCCGGTTGGTTATCAGGGGAATTTGTTTTTTTCAGGGGAACTGGTTTATGTCTATGGTCTTTTTCCAGATTGTTACTGGCCGGACAAATATCAAAATTACCGTATGGCTCCTTGAGTCGGTGGATTTCCGATTCAGATTTTGGCACGCATCGAACGAGCATATTCCACCTCGATCTGCACTTTTATAAACACCAGTTAAAACCACCAGTGGTTACCGATGACTGCACATCGTAGACCGCCCGATCATTGGATAGTTCCACAGTCTTTTATGAGTTTCTTATTTTTTGTCGATAGTTTTGCATATCCGTCAGCTTCTGCTGAAGTTTCGATTTGAGTGAAAAGTTATCTCCTGATATCTCCAGGGCGTATTGCAGGTGTTTAATGGCATCGTCGGTGTTGCCAATGAGGAAGAAGTACTCAGCCCTTGATTGGTGAAGACCGACAATATCCTCTGCAAGCCCCTGAACTTCGGCCAGTTCAAACCAGATGTCCGGGTCTTGTGGACGGAGTCGGCTGAGTTTCTGAAGCTCATTCCGGGCACCGGCATAATCCCGCTGTTTCAGCAGGATTTCTGCGCGGGTTGCCAGAAGAGGGTAGCTGTTCGGGTTGGTACCCAGGGCCGTGTCGATACGTTTAAGCCCCTGGCTGGCTTTCCCGGACGCCGCTTCCATCAGGGATTGGGTCATCATCAGGTGAGGGTTGTCAGGGTATTGTTGCAGCAAGGTATTCAGTTGCTGCTCTGCTACCGTGAAGTTGCGTGTTTTCATGCTGGCCAGCGCCAACCCATATCGAGTGGGAGCACGGCTGGCTTCTGATACAGCCGTTAATCCGGACTCTAATTCCCTGCTCAGCTGTCTGGCCATTTCATGGGGATTGTTGCTGTTCAGGATGGCGGCGCGCATTCTCATGAACTGGTAGTTTTGCGAGCCTTTGGTTGTTCCCAGCTTCTGGGCTGACATCTGGTCGGCCCGTGCCCGGGAGTCTGCGATACGGTTTTCTGTTACCGGGTGGGTAAGGAGGAACTCCGGAGGCCGGCTGCCATAACGGCTGGCTTTGTTCATTTGCTCAAAGACTGCCGGCATTGCCTGTGGGTCAAAGCCTGCCTTGGCCAGGGTGGTGATGCCGATATTATCGGCTTCCCGTTCAAACTGGCGACTGAAACGAAGCCGTGCGCTCTGCATGCCTGCAACGGTTGAGGTCAGTGCTGCGGCACCAGCGTCTCCGCCAGCGGTGGCCATGATCAGTATGGATCCGAGAATGGCGGCAGCATTGGGGATACTTTTATTGCGTGCATCTTCAACATTGCGGGCATAGTGGCGCTGGCTCAAGTGTGCCAGTTCGTGTGCCAGAACGGCGGCAAACTGTGATTCGGTTTCAGCATTGAGAAACAGCCCGGTGTTGACGCCAACGATGCCTCCCGGGGCGGCAAAGGCATTCAGGGCAGGGTTGTCAATAACAAGCGTAACGAGTCGGTGATCTTGCAGTTGACTGGAAGCGGCCAGTCGGTAGGTCAGGTTTTCAAGGTAGTCTTTGAGTTGTGGGTCAGAAACCGTGGGGGTCTGATTGCGAATGGCTTTTAACCATGACCGTCCGAGCTCATACTCTTCCTGTTGGGAAATAACGCCTGAAGTGGTATCGCCCAGGCTCGGAAGGTTGAGGTTGCTGCTCAGGGTGACGCTGGAGTAGGTCGACAGTACAGAGGTCAGTGCTGTGGCTAGTATAAACGCTGACAAAAAGCCCGCTCGTTTCATAGAATATCCATACTCGTGTTTTCTACGGTACACTTTATCACGAATCTGTTTATGACGTAGCCATATAACACAGTACAGTTATAAAGGTGGTGGATCATCGACAGGATATTACCTCTTTTAACCATTTGCCCGCTAAAGTGCTTACACAGTTCTGACGCTTAAACAAATAGATACTCTGTCTCTGATATTAACGTTAAGTGTTCTTAACTGTTGCAGCCTCTGAAGAATGAGTCGTTATGATGGATGTTGATCAGGAACTTGATCTTAAAGGTATGAGCTGCCCGCTGCCGTTGCTGAAAGCAAAGCAGGCCCTGAGCCGTATGCAGTCAGGTCAGATTATTAGAGTGTATGCTACAGATCCCGGCTCTGTCAGGGATTTTGCCAGCTTTGCCAGAATCAGTGGGCATAGGCTGGTGGCCAGTGAAGAAGAGCATGGGGTTTATATCCATACATTGCAGCATAAGTAGTTAACCAGTCTGAGCTTTAAGGGACTTGAGTTCAATGAATGAATCTTGAGTCATTGAATAACCAATGGAGCATTTAATGCTGAATGTAATTAAGGGGTGGTTGCACAGCTATCTTTCCGATCAGGAAGCGGTGGTGCTTCTGGTTATATTGCTGGTTGGCTTTATTGTGGTTCTGACCATGGGGAAAATGCTGGCACCGGCATTGGCAGCTTTGGTTTTTGCGTTTCTGATGCAAGGCCTGGTGAACTGGCTTGAGCGACGACGGATGCCTCATCTTCTGGCGGTCAATCTGGTGTTTATGGGGTTTATGGCCGCGTTGCTGGTGGTGATTTTTGTGGTAGTTCCACTGGTGTGGGAACAGGTAACCCACCTGCTGAATGCGATGCCTGGAATGGTTCGCGAAGGGCAGGCCCTGCTGGTCAGTTTGCCGGATCTATTCCCGGGCTTTGTTTCTGAACAACAGGTCAGCTTGCTGGTCACAACCATTAATAAACACCTTGCCGACTTTGGCCAGTGGGCATTGTCTTTTTCGCTGTCCAAGATCCCCGGTATCGTTGCCCTGCTGGTCTATCTGATCCTGGTGCCTATCCTGGTTTTCTTTTTTCTCAAGGATAAAGAGGTTCTGCTGGGGTGGATGGCCGGTATTTTACCTCGCCGTCGTCGGCTGATTGACCAGGTCGCCGACGAGATGAATGACCAGATTGGCAACTATATCAGGGGTAAGGCGATAGAAATTGTCATTGTCGGGGGTGTCAGTTATGTGCTGTTTGCCCTGTTAGGATTAAGCTATTCTGCCCTTCTGGCCGTGATGGTCGGCTTCTCGGTGGTTGTGCCCTATATCGGGGCGACCGTGGTGACGATACCCATTGCCATTATCGGTTTTTTCCAATGGGGGGTGGGGGATCAGTTTGTTATTCTGATGGTTGTCTATGGGATTATCCAGGCGCTGGATGGTAATGTTCTGGTGCCATTGCTGTTCTCTGAAGCCGTGAACCTTCATCCTGTTGCTATTATTCTTGCCGTTCTGGTTTTCGGTGGTTTGTGGGGATTCTGGGGAATCTTTTTTGCCATCCCCCTGGCAACCTTGTTAAAGGCGGTAATGAATGCCTGGCCTGCCGTGGCGGATGTGGAATCCATTTAAAACTCAAAAGAGCCAAAAAAAGCGGGGCAAGCCCACTTTATTCAACGCAGGTTCAGTACAGATTCAGCGCAGAAAATGGCGTTTTCATTACTCCTCTTCGCCGCTGTTATCGGTCTGTGTCTTAGTATCCACCATTTGTGCAGCCTGCAGAACATCTTCAACATGCCCCTTGATGCGAACCTTGCGCCACTCGTGTTGCAGTACACCCTTGCTGTCGATCAGGAAGGTACTGCGTTCGATGCCCATGTACTCTTTGCCATACATCTGCTTTAACTTGATGACGTCAAACAGTTTGCAAAGCGTCTCATCCTTGTCGGAAATCAGCTCGAAAGGGAAGTCGTGTTTGGCACGAAAGTTTTCATGAGCCTTGATGCCGTCTTTGGATACGCCAAAGACGAGGGTGCCTGACTGCTGAAATTGTCTGTAAAGGTCTCTGAAGGCCTGACCTTCGCTGGTGCAGCCGGGGGTATTGTCTTTTGGGTAGAAAAACAGTACGACTTTGTGACCGATGAGTTCAGAGAGTCTGACCGTTGTGTCACTGGTCGCTTGGGCAGTAAAGTCAGGAACGGGTTGGCCCAGAGTTACGCTCATGTTTTATCCTTAGTCGCTCTCATTAGTCATTATTAAATTCAGGGGAATAGTTTAAACCATCACTGAAAAAAAAGGCAGGTTCTGAAGCAGTATTCAAACAATCGGGGCTTTTCTCTTCACAGGCTTCAGTTTTTCAGCATAGAGCAGGACAGGGATGGATTTCGGCCTTGTGAATAGAAGGGGGCATTAGTAACATTACCCGAGATTCTGCCTTTAGGAGTGAACTGATGATTACCGGGAGCCTGGTGGCAATTGTGAGCCCCATGTATGGCAATGGTGAGCTGGACTGGGAGAGTATGGATGCGCTTGTAGAGCATCATATCGACCAGGGAACGGATGGTATCGTGGTGGTAGGCACCACGGGTGAGTCAGCCACTCTGACGGTGCAGGAACATTGTGAAGCCATCAAAAGAATGGTGGATCTGGTGGATGGCCGGATCCCCGTGATTGCCGGTACCGGGGCGAACTCGACCGCCGAGGCAGTCCATCTGACAGCAGAAGCCAGGGCGCTGGGGGCCGATGCCTGTTTGCTGGTGACGCCTTATTACAACAAGCCGACTCAGGAAGGGCTTTATCTTCATTATAAAACGGTGGCTGAATCGGTCGCGATTCCCCAGATTCTCTATAATGTTCCCGGCCGGACAGGGGTGGACCTGCTACCAGAAACCATTGGTCGCCTGAGTCAGCTGGAGAATATTGTCGGTGTCAAGGAAGCCACTGGCATTATTGAGCGGGGCAGACAGATCCGCGAGTTGTGCGGTGATGACTTTGCCATATACTCCGGTGATGATGCCACCGGCATGGAGCTGATGCTCCAGGGTGCCAATGGTGTGATTTCTGTTGTCAATAATGTTGCGCCAAAGATTATGCATGAACTGTGTGTTGCAGCGATGACGGGCGATCGCAGTAAGGCGGAAGCGCTCAATAGTCGTATTGAGGCATTGAGCCGCAAGCTCTTTCTGGAAGCTAATCCGATTCCAGTAAAATGGGCGCTAAAGGAAATGGGGATGATCAAGGAAGGTATTCGTTTGCCATTGACGCCCCTTTCGGAGTGTCATCACTCCGAGGTTAGAAATGCACTGCAAAAGGCGGAGTTGATTTGATGGTTCCAGGTCAAAGGATCAGTGAGTTGAAAAGGCACACCCGGTTGGGCCTGTCTGTTGCTATCAGCGCTTTGGTGCTGACAGGTTGTGTCAATCCTTTTGGCCAGCAGGGGTATCTGCGGGATCGTGCCGGAGACTACACCGAGGCGCAGATAGCCACGCCCATCACCTTGCCTGCGGGGTCTCAGGCCAAAGAGCTGGGGGATGTTCTGGTCATTCCCGAGGCAGGCGTTTCTGACCAGAAACTGTCAAGGGAGTTCGAAGTTCCAAGACCTTCCCAGCGATTGATGATGAAAGAAGGTGACCATTACAGTATTGAGCGTAATGAAGCTAAATCATCGGTTTCTCTGCAGGATCAGGGGCTTGATATCACTTCACTGGCGCAACCCGGCCGGGACGGCAATGGCAACCCGGTACTGACGGTTCGGGGGTTCTCTTATGCCCGTGTATGGGATGCCGTTGCCAATGCCGTGGATAAAGCCGGACTCAAGGTTGTTGATCGTAACCGTTCAGCCGGTCTCTTTTATCTCGCCGACAGTGTTCCCCAACTGAATCAGGAGCAAAAGAAAAAGAGCTTCTGGTCAGGGTGGTTCAGTGGTGATGAAGAAGCCGATGTTCCTGATGAGAACAAAACGTTGACGGTGAGGGTGAGTAATTACCCGGAGGTGGTTCAGCTTTCTGTAGAGAAGGATGTTAATACATCAGCGCCTGCAGATGTCAGTCAGAAACTGCTCCGGGTTATCCAGGACAATCTTCAATAAAGTGAATGCAATAAAATGAATGCAACAAAGTGAATGGTAAAAAAAGCAGGCTTAAGCCTGCTTTTTTTCATCGTTAATTGTTGAAAGCCCACTTTTTTTGCCTGGTCACTTTGAATCGATCAAGCCATATTCATTGTCCAGAATTTCAATAATTTCGGCCTTTGGATTTTCAGAGAGGCCCAGAGATTTTCCGGTAATCTTTTCCGCGATCCCTGTATAGGTTCTGGAGAGATCCATAAATGCGCTTTGTGGTAATGCATGATCTCTGGCAAGTGCTTCCCGCTCCGGCATTCTCTCTTTATTCAGCAGGATATCCGGATCAGGGAAGTGATTAAGCAGAAACTGCCTGAAGCTCTCTTTTGAATTTTCAATCACCTGACCGTGACGATAGGCTTCCCCATCCCAGATCCTGGATGAGTCAGGAGTGCCGACCTCATCCATATAAATCAGCTGTTCCTGCCCGCCGGCATCGGTGACGTAACCAAACTCAAACTTGGTGTCGACAAACACCTGGTCAAGGGATGCCAGGGACTGACTGATGACGCGGAAGCCTTCCCGAAGCAGGGTTTCGTAGCGGTCAATATCGCCTGGATTGCGGAAATTGAAAGCGGTGTAATTATCCTCAAGGTCCTTACGGGAAATATTAACGTCATCGGCTTCAGGCACTCCGGGAATGCCTTTTAACACACCCTTGGTTGATGGTGTAATCAGCAGTTCTGGCAGTTGTTGATCTTTCTCCAGTCCTTCCGGAAGCCGTATACCGCAGAATTCGCGCTCACCTTTACCGTATGCCCGCCACATTGAGCCGGTAATATACTGACGACCGATGGCTTCAATCATCACGGGTTGTGCTTTCTGGACAATCCAGACCAGTGGATGAGGGGTATCCAGGATGTGGCTGTCAGCCAGGCCATGTTGCCTGAAGAGATTGAACCAGTGGTTAGAGATCGCATTTAAGGCAGCACCCTTGCCAGGGATGCCATGGAGTCCCCCTTCGCCATGCCAGATACAGTCAAAAGCGCTGATTCGGTCAGAAATGACCATAATGGCCAGTGGTGCATTTGACTCGACATCATAGCCTTTTTCTTTGATGAGTCGCTGGCTGTCCGTGTCAGTAAGCCAGTAAACTGAGCGTACCTTGCCGGAGTGAATGGGAAGGTCGGTTCGAATCGGGAGATCGTTGTTAACGGCCAGCACCTTATCAGCAAGACTCATTGCAGCTACCTGTTCTGTGTTCTGTTCTGTAATGTCGGTTTATAACGAATGATGTTGGTACAACAAATCCAATATATTCAACGCTATTTGAGATGCCTGCCAACCTGGATGGCGGTGAGTATATTCCTGGCAGTCAGAGTCTGTGCCTCCTTGAACAGAGCTTGACCAGCGCACGGCGTAACCATGGATGTTCAGGCGGGGAATCATAGCAAATAACCCGTGTTGCCTGTACAGGAAAAATGAGTAGACCGGCTTTACAGGTTAAGGGCTGTACAATTTGAATCTGTTTGATTAATAACTGTCAGTTATTAAAGCTTGATCCCGGGATTTTCGACAGGCACTTCAGGGTCCCGCTCGAAAGTAGCTGATAAAAATTTTTTATGCACAAATGTCAAGCAATTGGCGTGTCTTTTTTTTCTGGTGTCATAAGTGCCTGATTTTGTAAGTACTTATTCTAAGTGCATGAAAAATATAGAGAAAAAATAGATCAAAAAATAGCCAGTTTAATATAGGGGTAGTAAACATCGGTCTTTGTGACGGGTTGTGATGGGTCATCCACAAACTTATCCACAGATTCTGTGGGTAAAGTAATGTTGGCAGTTCCGGGTTGAAGTCTATTTATACCCTGTTTGTACCCTATTAATACAAAGTGCTGCTAATTCCAGGATCTTCTTAAAGAAAAGGCTGGTGCTGCCGAGTGGATTCTCCGGTGAATTGCGGCGAAGTGTTTAATCACATTACTTCAGGCAGAACTTGATCGCTGAAAAGCGAAAGTAAAAAATGCAGGCCGAGACCTTATCGCCGTGTGAAAGTATCATTATTATTCCCACATGGTTTAGCGTTGCGCTGTGGTCAGGTTAGGGCCTGATTTCAGCAGGATTTTCAAGGTGGCAAATGTGATGAATGAGCAAAGCTTCGTGGTGGATGTGACAGAAGCGAATATTCAGGAAGTACTTCAGCAATCTGTAGATCAGCCAGTGCTTCTTTATATAGGCATGCAGAGTGATCCGGCCTGCTCGGCTCAACTGAGTGTTCTGGAAGTGTTGGCTGCCTCTTACCAGGGCAAACTGATACTGGCGAAAGTGGCAGCAGAAACCCAGCAGATGCTGGCACAGCAGCTGGTGAGTCAGCTGCAGGTAAGCGCGTTACCCGGGCAGGTGGTTTTGCACCAGGGAAGGCCGGTTCAGGTGTTCAGTGGACCTCAGTCGGAAGAGCAGCTTCGTGAAGTCCTGGATCCATTGACCATGAGTCCGGCAGACATGATTCGTCAGCAGGTTGAGGCGCTGATGGCTGAAGGTGAGGCTGGGCGGGCATTGGCGTTGCTGCAGAATATTTTGCAAGATGAACCGGATAACCATGCACTGCAAGTGTTGCAGGTTAATCTGTTGCTGGAACTGGGGCGTATCGATGATGCCCGCCAGTTGATGGCTGTACTCCCTGCCGATGCAGAAGGCATTGCCCAGCCTAAAGCCAAGCTGTCTTTCTATGAAATGGTCGCGGATGCCCCCGCCCGGAATGAATTGGAAGCCCGGCTGGCCGGAGATGACAATGATCATGAGGCTCGCTACCAGCTGGCGATTCGGCTGGTGATTGCAGATGACAATGAAGGGGCGCTGGAGAATTTGTTAACCATTGTTCGCCGAGATCGTGAGTTCCGTGAAGACGGTGCCAGGTTACTGATGTTGCAGGTATTTGATCAGCTGGGGCAGGGTAACCCGGTTGCCAAACGCTATCGTGGTAAGCTGTTTGGCCTGATGCACTGAGTTTCAGCCCAAAGAGCACAGGGAAACGATCTTTCAACCTTGTGCTCTCGTGGCGCGCCATCTTAAACGGTCTCTTTTTCCGGGATCTCTACCGGGAAACTGGCTATCTCATTTCTTTCCAGTGCTTCTTCGCTCATTCCGCCAAGGTTTTCCATCAGCTCATCCAGCATCTGCTGCAGTGTCAGGGTCATGATGGCGAAGTCGGCATCAAACTGTTCGGCAGCTGTTTCAGCATTGACTTCATCAAGCTGTTCCTGAATGGAGTCAGTAAACTTCAGCTTGCGAATGACCAGGTCATCACCCAGCACAAAGCCCAGGGCATCGTTCCATAGCAGTGCCATTTTGCTGACCTGTTTTCCAGCCTGAAGGTGAACCTCAACCTCTTCACCAATCAATTCCTGTTTACTGACTTTAACCTGCCCCCCTTCATCACCGGGCTCACGCAGTTCACACTCATCACCGAGCACCAGCTTGTCAGGCATCGGGTCTTGCTGAGCCAGCCAGCGAGTCATGGCATGGGATGGCATGTTTTTCAGGGGTGGGTTAATAATCGGCAGGCTGCCAAGGCATTCACGCAGACAGGAAGTCAGCTCTTCCGCTTTTTTGAAGGAAGAGGCATCCACAACCAGCCAGCCTTTCATCGGGTCAATATAAGCAAAGGTGTTCTGGCTGCGGCTGAATGCTTTGGGCAGCAGCTCCATCAGCACATCGTCTTTTAATGCTTTCTTCTCTTTGCTGAAAACCTGACGATCCTGTTCCTGTTCAATTTGTTCAACTTTTTCTTCCAGTGCGTCCTTGATCACGCTGGCCGGAAGAATTTTCTCTTCCTTGCGGGCCGTGATCATTATGAAACCATTGCCGGCATGGGTCAGCAGTTCGCCATGTTTGCCTAATGGGGGGACCCAGCCATAGGTACTCATATCCTGACTG
This sequence comes from Endozoicomonas sp. SESOKO1, assembly GCF_024606265.1. Lineage (GTDB taxonomy): Bacteria > Pseudomonadota > Gammaproteobacteria > Pseudomonadales > Endozoicomonadaceae > Endozoicomonas. Next base: position 474 of record NZ_JAHHPP010000160.1, on the reverse strand, counting down.
CCGCAGCTGCGAAAGTGTTTCTGGCGAAGTTGTTCTTCAAGCTCTTCAACAGATGTCTTGAATGGCTGGGTAAACCGATAAAAGATAAGATTTTTGAACCACATGATCGTTCCAGAATCCTGATTAGTAGGAGGTTTGGCTGCTTTCCATTTTGTTCCATCCATATTGTCCTATAGAGTCGGACTGCACTTGCGAGTATGAGTTCAAGGCTGTGATGGAAAGGCACATGGTAGCAAACCCTGACCGTAAAAGAGCTACCGATGTTGATAAAGAAATAGAGGGTATAAAAAAAGTCTTTAATAACTGTTGCGTATCAACAGGTTAGCTGCTTATAATTCGCCGCGTTGTTGAGAGGGCGCTCGGAAAACTTGAGAAAGCCAAGCTTTCGATAATTTCCTGAGACAATCTCTGGAAAAAGCGTTCAGGGTGATTAGCTCAGCTGGGAGAGCATCTGCCTTACAAGCAGAGGGTCGG
>NZ_JAHHPP010000015.1 GCF_024606265.1 Endozoicomonas sp. SESOKO1 | reverse complement strand
TTTTTAAACTGAAACAATATTTTGTATGAAAAACCCTCTTCCATACTATCTGTATTTCAAATATCCATTGGTCTGACTGCCATACACCCGACGATTTTATCCCAACAAATAACCTCAGAGTGCAAAATAACTCTGGGGTTATTTTGTACATCAGGTGTAGAAGTTTAGGGCCTGAGGAACCTGAATAATGATTGGTTTCAACATTGAGACAATCCATAAAAAAATACTGGTAATTGCCATTTCTTCAGTAGTCTCAACAGTAATCCAAAATAGTTATGCTGGAATTGAAACTGAAGGTTCTGAAACTGTATCCAATGCTTCAGCGATCAATATAGATCCCGGCATTATCTACATCTCAACACAGGGGATGACGGGAATGGAGGCTGAGGATGGAACCATCCTGAACAGTGGCATTATCAACGTCAATGCCAGGGGAACAGGTATTCGGGCGACAACCAGCCCTGACGGTAAGGGTAGTCAAACGACAGTCACCAATCACGGCATCATTTTTCTGAACCACCCCGAAGGCACAGGAATGGTCAGTGATGGACAGAACATCGAGTGGTTTGGAACCGGTAAAGACTGGGATGAACACAGCAATAACTACAAAGCAGGTGCCATCAATGATACTCATGGCTCAATTAAGGGTCAGGGAACAGGGCTGCTGGCATACAACAGTGGCCTGATCAAAAATCATGGCAGCATTCAGATATCGGGTTTGCATTCAACGGGAGCCAGGGCACAATCCAATGACCCGGAGAATCCGGATGTCGGCGCCGGCCTTATCGCCAACACAGGCACCATAACCGCAATTGATGGCGCCACTGGCATTCATCTTCATAAAGGTGGACTCAAGAATTCAGGAACCGTCATCAGTGATGATGTCGCTATCCGTGGAACAGGGCCTGTTAATATCGCCATCCTCACTCCCGGTAGCTACATAGAGGGAAAGCACGCCGCCGTGCTTCTTGAAGGATCCGGTAATGATATGAACCTGATTGAACTTCGTGGCGGAACTCTGCAGGGAAACCTGATAGGTGACAGCCCGATGGATATCCTGCGTATCAATCCGGCAGAAAACATCACCGGGGACATCAACCGGAAGATTTCAGTCAATGGTGAAGTCAGGGATTTTGAACTCATCTACATCATTGGAGATGTGCATCGAATCAGGGTTCAAACCGATGGCGACTGGCAGGTAAAAATGCCGGTTCGTGGCGTAAAATATCTGGTCACTGAATCCGCTGGAGATAAAGACACACCGACGTTTGAACAAACGTCAATTATCCTCAGAGAGTTGGCGCACTCATCACCAGACAACCGACCAATAGAAAAGAACAATACGCTGGTTGTCGCAACTCCTTCAGAATCGGACATCAGCACGGGGCAACCGATCCCGGAATTCGATGGATCAGGAGGGAAAGCAGAAGTCACCATCGCCAATGGAGCCCGGTTTGGCCAACTGATCGCCCCGGAGAAACTGATGGTAACGGCTTCCGCTGACCAGCCTTTCCACGCATACGGACCCGTTCGTGATGTCAGGCATATTGAGGTTTCACCATCAGCACATGTGCAAGGGATAACACTGGGAACCTCCCCGGCACAGACCGAAGGGAACCTGGGGCTTCTTTTCAGTGATATTGCCTCCGGCATCCCCATCAGAATCACCAATAACGGCAATATTGATGGGATTGATGCGTCCAGTGGCAGTCAACGTCCGGACCTTAACTATATTCACAACAGTGACACACCGGTAAACCTCCGGGGAAACAAAACCAGAAATGACGAGCTGACCGTTAAGGGAGGTTCCCCAAAAACCGTTCAGACAGTGTCAAGTTCAGCGCTGAAAAATGGTTTTTCCTGCCTGAATCTTCATGGAGTGGCAGCACCGGCTGAGCTTCCCGCAGATATTGAGTCTTTGAAACTGACCAGCACCCTGCCCATCGGAAGTATTTATGCCGTCAACGCTGACCATCTTGAGCAGGAAAAGGCAGAGAAAAGTCATGAGGCACCGGCAGCAACGCTGATGCCGTATTCAGTCAGACAACCGGAAAACGCAACGTTAATAACCGACATCGTGACTCCGGGGCTTAATTTCAGCATTAAAGAACGTCCCAACATGCGCTTTGAGATTCTTAATGGTGAAATAGGTACCCTGACTGGCAACCCTGAAAAAGATGATCAGTTGGTTATTCACGGCGGTCACATTAAGGACGATATTGACAGCCTCCGTTCAGTTACCATTGCCGGTAATGACTGGGGTGTTCATGGAATGCTCAGTAACACCAGGGAAGTGTTTATTGATAAGAATGGCATTCTGAAATTGTTGCAGGTTTATGGCTCACAGGAGCCCCCTCACAGGACAGAGAATGATCTGACCTTGCAGGTAAAAACAGCTAACGGACAGAGGCTGCCGGTTAACGTTACAGAAGGTGGAACACTCAGCCTGCTGGAAGTACATGATCAGGCCAGCCTTGGCGATCTGTCGTTGCAGGGTGGTGTCGTCAGCATTCTGCCCGGCGACAACAATGCTCTGGAGCTGGGCAGGATTATTAATGCCGATGGTGTCTACGCGCCGGACACCGGGTTTGAATATGTGCAGGTTGGTAGCGACCCACAACCTCTCCCCCCCGGGAACAACTTGGTACTCAGTACGCCAGAAAGCAGGCCAGTCAGTCTATTCAGCAAAAGCATTGATCACCTGCAGCTAATGGAAGGCGCCAGACTTAAAGGTGAAACACCGGCTGTAGGGCTACTGTATATACCGACCTCTGATTTTGTATCAGAAGACTGGATCCGTGCTGTTGATTTAGTCGCTGATGCGCCGGTTTCTGTAGTTAATGTTTCTGACAGTACCCAGAGCCTACCCACAGCAGATCGACCGGATAACTCTGCAACACTGAATATACAGACATCACCAGACCGCTCTTTGACCATTAAAAGCAACCAGCCTGTCCCCCAGGTACAGCAGGTCAATATCAATAATGGAGCCACTATTGGTGATATTGATTCGGTGAAAAACATCTGGATTCACGGTGCCGGCTGGAACAGTCGGGGGCTGGTTAATAACCCCGAAACACTGACTATTGCGCCCGATGGGACCGCCGACCTCATTGTTGCTGATGGAACACCGTCCGATGACCAGGATGCAGCGAAAAAGCAGTCACTCCGTCTCTATTTTTCAGACGATTATCCCTATGACAAGCACAAGGCATTTGTCGTCACCAACCTTGGTGAGACGGGTACCGATGAATTTCCTGATCACCGGGGAGAGCTGAAAGTACTCGATTTTTCGGCGGATACCCAGCGTCCTTCCCTGTATTTCAGGCAACAGGGCGGCAATACCGATCAGGTCATCGGTCGGCAGGATAAACAGGACACTCTGGCCCTGGTGAATGGCCGACTCAACTCAGCTTCAGGATTTGCCAATATCGATATTGTCGGCTCTGACTGGCACAGCATTCAGTTAACCAATCCCGGGAACATCAACATCCATGAAGAAGCCAGTGCCGCCAGAATTCTCCTCTCTGACAAGGTGCCAGAAGGTCAGGGCGTACTGGCAACCCACTTTACTGACGACAATGAAAGAGTATATGTCAATTCCAGGGGAATGCTCGGTGAGGTCAGCCTGGTACCGTTACAGAGCCGCCCATCATTCACCATAGAGCAAACCGGTGGCACGATTGGCTCAATCAAAGGCACCCAGGATAAACATGATCAATTTGTTGCCAACAATACGACAGTGACAGATCAGTTATCTGACATTGATACTATTACCTTTAACGGTACAAACCGTTATGAAGGAAGCCTGCTTCAGTCCAATGGGCTGGTTGGGGTTAATGGTAATCTCCATTTCATGGCAGATCGTATGGCTATTGTTGCCAGCTCACCAGACAGCAGTCGTACGGAAGTGACTGAATCTTCACCGACATTCCATATTCGTCAGGGAGCAGCCGTCACTATTCCATCTGAACTTAGTATTGATGGCAACTACCAACAGGATGGTCGCCTGGTGCTGACAGAACGAGACCCTGGTGCGGCAAGGTTTGAACCATTAACGGGTGAAGCAATACAGCAAGCCCCAGTGGTGGGTGCCAAAAATATCAACGTGGGTCCTGCTGCCGACTTTGTTTTTGACAGCGTTATCATTAAGGATCCGGCAATCGGCAAACAATACCTTTTGATGGAAGCAGAGGATTCCAGTATTAACCGGCCAGTTAATGTAGATGCTGACAATGAGCTGTATGTTCACTTTGACGCCATCGTTGATCCAGATAACCCAAAGAGAATGCTGCTGATCGGCACCAGTCAGGCTGACCACCGGGCAAATCAGGTTCCGGAGCGGTTTCGACCCATGATGCTGGCAGCCACGAAACCTTCCGACAAAAAAGAAGCCGAACACCCCGACGGGGCCAACAGTCACAGTGCAAAATTAACGCGGTATGTTGTAAACAATGTAAAACCCGGCCGGGACAACACCAAAACCGCAGAGCTTGCCCCTGCCATCTCGCCTCATGCTGTTCACAATGCCAATCTTGCTCTGAAAGCCGTCGGCAAAACCCTTGATGACAGAGTGTCCGGCAAACGAACCGGCATCAACACCGGAGATATCTTCTCTGCTGGCGCTGCCTGGATTCAATACGCTTACAGTAAGGCAACACAGGATATCAAGGACAATGTTCCGGGTTATCATGCCAGAACCAATGGCTTCTCCATCGGTGCAGACAGCCCTCTTGAAGAAGATCAGAATATAGACGCAGGCATTGCCTACACCTACGCAAAAGGAAAGGTAGAAGGCAAAGATGGCTTAAGAAACAAAATTGATACGGATACTAATATTTTCAGCCTTTACTCTTCATCCATGGAAGACAACTTTTTCTTTGATGGTCGAATGAGTTACTCCTTTGGCAAGAATAAGGGACAGCGCTTCGTTGGTGATAATCTGCATGATGCCAAATACGATACCCGGAGCTGGGGGATAGGCATGACAGCAGGCTACACACACTCTCTCGGTTATGAGTGGAGCTGGCAGCCCCGGGTAGCCTTTAATTATTACACCATCAAAACTGACGATTATACCGAGTCAGCCAGAGATCCTGCCCAGACATACTTATCTTACGATCAGGTCAATAATGGCAAATATGACATCATGGAGCTGGGTGCTGGCCTGAAGTTGATTGGAGAGATCAATACCGACACTATGCTCATCAAGCCTGAGCTTGGCCTGATGGGCTTTCACGATTTCAAGAAAGATCCGATTGCCATCACTGCACACTTTGCCGCAGGTGGTGAAAACTTCCTGATCAATGGTGCACAAAGAGAAGCTAATCGCTATCAATTTGATGCAAGCATATATATGGACATTCAGGACAATACAACCATCACCTTCAATTACTCATATCATTGGGCAGATAGTTTTAAAGTCGATGGATTTTTTGCCAGGGCTCGCTATAACTTCTAGAAACCTTCTCCTTTAGCCTCCAGCCGACCTTTTGTTTCCATCATTCTGTCCCGCAGGAAGCACATTGCGGAATCAGGTACCCTGTAGAAGGCATCAAGCTTGCCATTGTGCCCACCTTTCGTTGTTGTTACATGGTTAATGGCCGCTTCGGCGGATGCAAAGCTGCATCGCCCCTGACCATTGGGTGATGTGTAAAAGTCCGGACTGTTGCCAAAATTGTGTGGGTCATAGACCGTATATTCGAAAGTGCCGTCTGTCTTCTGGTTTCGATAGAGACCAAAAGCGTGATCAGGCTGGCCAAGTATGGCCGTTGATGAGTAGCCCCAGTCTGTGGTTTCCAAAATCTCCTGACGCTCACATATTTTGAAACCATCTACGTTTCTTCTGACTGTCGGGAGATCTTGCTCACCACGAGACTCCCTTTCCTTCAGAAAATACGGGTAGCCGGGTGATTTATTGACGTTGGCAAACATCAGTTCCATTACAATATCGTGCATGGAATACTTGCCGATAGACAGAAACCGTCTCAAATCGTCTGCATTATCTCTGGTGCTGATCATCTCTTCTAAATAAGCGACCAGGACCTGAAAAGAAAACTTGTAGCCGGTGGCCTGATAAAGCCCCAACCTCAGTGCATCAAAGCCACAACTCCAAAGACTGCCTACATTTGCATTAGCAGCAATAGGGCTGCCTAAACCAAACTTGGTATCCTTATAGGGTTGATAAAGGTTACCAACGTTGTTTTTAACCTGGAGTTCTTGTAAATAACAGCCCGCCTTGTTTGAGCTATCATCTGAATATCCGGGGAAACCGGCCCCTCCGGTTGTTGATCCGTCTGTCGTTTCACTGAACGAACCAATACGCACCAGCTTGTGCTGGCGAGTACTTTTATCCATCACATGAAGCACTTCTTCAATCGAGAGCCCACCATGATCAGGGTGGGTAACAGTTACCAGGAATTTCGATATAGCGTAGTGATTTTTATTATGAAATGCGATGTCATCTACAGCATCTTTATTCACTTGCCTGCATTTTAACCTGGCGTTTGCAACCCACGATTCCCCAGCGAACCTCCTCATCTCTGTATAAGCGTCCTTCACATCTGCTGTTGTCTGGAATCCGTCTATAAATCGGACCCGGGTTGTATCCGTTTCTTTTAAGGAGAATGAGAATGGTGAATTCACCAGTGGTTGGGTCAATGGGGGAGAGCTGCCTGCTGTTGGCGTTTGTCGGGAAGTGTCCGGCGCATGGGATACCTTGTATTCAGCCAACGCACGGCTCAGGGGTTCTACAAACCAGGCATTGGGGTTGTGGGCCATCACCGCCACGGCATCATGCAATGTCACGGTGTATTTGGAAAAAGTCGCTTTCACCGCCCCGGCAATGGCCCTCAGCGCACGAGCGAGGATGAAACTGTCATCGTGCTTATTCCAACAGTATGACAGGGCGTTCAAAGGGCTCAGTTCCACTGAATTCATAGGGAATCCTTTTTATTATTGAAATAGAATTTATACTTTTCGACAGAAAAACTGGCCAAAAGTTCAATATTAGTCCAGTCACAAGAACAAATGTATAGCCCACCATTACAGGGTAAACTGATCGCCGGTCAATCATTCGGGAGCACCACAAGGATGAATAACCTTGATGGCGGACATTTCAACAATACCTATTCACGCTTGCCGGACTACTTTTACACAAGGCTGGACCCAACACCTCTGGAGAACCCGAGACTGGTTGCCTACAGCGCATCAGCCGGCCATTTGCTTGGCCTTGAAGACACCCCGGGCACCCGGGAAACACTGACGCTGATCGGTTCCGGGAACCGTGCATGGCCTGGTTCAGAACCGCTCGCCATGGTCTATTCTGGCCATCAGTTTGGTGCCTATAACCCGCGGCTGGGTGATGGCAGGGGGTTGTTACTGGGAGAACTGGTCAATACCCGGGGAGAAAAATGGGACCTGCACCTGAAAGGTGCCGGGCAAACCCCTTACTCCCGATTTGGTGATGGCAGAGCCGTTCTCCGCTCCTGTATCCGGGAATATCTTGCCTCGGAAGCGCTCCACCATCTGGGCATCCCGACCACCCGCGCGTTGTGCGTGGTGACCAGCGATACGCCGGTTTATCGGGAAAACAGGGAAGCGGGCTCGACATTGCTCAGACTGGCAAAAAGCCATATCCGCTTTGGTCACTTTGAATATTTCTTTTACTCTGCCCAGGGCGAAAAGCAGCGCTATGAAGCCCTGAAAACACTGGCGGATTACACCATTGAACAACACTTTCATGACCTTGAAGGGATGACAGCAATGGCTGGCAGTGACAGAGGGTATCAGCTGTTTTATTCAGAAGTCGTTCGTCGTACAGCAACCTTAATCGCCCGGTGGCAGGCTGCAGGTTTTGCCCACGGCGTGATGAATACCGACAATATGAGCATTATCGGGGATACGTTTGATTATGGTCCCTATGGTTTTATGGACGATTTTAACTGGCACTACATCTGCAACCACTCTGATCACTCCGGTCGCTACGCATTCAGCCAGCAACCCGACATCGGCTACTGGAACTGTGGCAGGCTTGGCCAGGCGCTGGTTCCCCTGTTTGATGATGTTGAGTTAATCCAGAAAGCGCTGGACCAATACCCTCAAATCTACACCCAAACCTACACCCGTTTGATGCTCGACAAGCTGGGACTGGTCATAGGAGAAGATAAAGAGGAAGATGCAGAACTGGTTCGCGATCTGCTTCAGCTATTGCACGACAGTCGCAGTGATTACACCCTATTCTTCCGAACCCTCAGCCACTTTTCCACAAATCAGCCTTTGGAACAGCTTGAAAAGCAATTAGAGCCGCTGGTTAACCACGCTTCACTTGCCCCCTGGCTGGATAAATACAGGGAAAGGCTCAGGAGAAATCCTCTGGATGATCAGAACCGCCAGAAACGCATGAAACAGGTGAACCCGAAATTTATTCTCAGAAACTATCTGGCACAACAGGCGATCGAACAGGCAGAAAGAGGGGACTACCGGGAAATTGACAACCTGATGAATGTGCTGGTTTCTCCCTACGATGAGCACCCGGACTTTGAACACTATGCCCAAAAGCCGCCTGAATGGGGCAAAAAACTGGAAATCAGCTGCTCTTCCTGAAGGGAATGAATGTTTATCCGGCAGCTTTATCGTTAAGATGCTCTCAATGCAAAATCCCAATCCACAGCAACTGAAACAGTGAGATAACAATGGCCAGAATGATTCAATGCGTCAAACTGAAAAAAGAAGCGGAAGGCCTGATGGTTCCCCCACTACCCGGCCCAAAAGGTCAGTGGATCTTCGAAAACGTTTCCCGGGAAGCCTGGACTGAATGGCAGGCTCACCAGACCCGCCTGATCAATGAAAAGCACCTGAACCTGTTGACACCTGAAGCCCGGAAATATCTTATGGAACAAATGGATAAATATTTCTCCGGCGAAGATATTGATGCCGCTGAAGGTTATGTGCCGGAGGATAACCTGAAGACTGACCGGGAATAGATTCTATCCGATATGTGCTGGCTAAGTTGAAGCGGCGCCTGCAACCACCCAAACCTAAAAACACTTCGTCGTATAATACCACTGTTCAACGAAAAAGGCCCCGGAGCAAAGAGTGCTTCAGGGCCTTTATCTACTATTTATCTACTTTATGGTGCCTAGGGGCGGAATCGAACCACCGACACGCGGATTTTCAATCCGCTGCT
>NZ_JAHHPP010000159.1 GCF_024606265.1 Endozoicomonas sp. SESOKO1 | reverse complement strand
CCGATGGTAGTGTGGGGCTTCCCCATGTGAGAGTAGGACATCGCCAGGCACCAAATCTACCTTGAGTTCGCTCAAGGCTGCAAAACCCCGACAGAGCAATCTGTCGGGGTTTTTGTTATCAATTGCTTTTTTCTACAGGTTTTCCCAATGAATACAGTGTTGATTACCGGCGCCAATCGTGGTCTGGGACTCGAGTTTTCTCGTCAATATGCGCAAGCAGGCTGGAAAGTAATTGCCTGTTGTCGCTCTGTGGAGCAGGCGGAAGATTTGAAAAAGTTAGCGGTTACTCATGATGTTGAGCTTCAAAAGTTAGATGTCACTAAGGAGAGTGATATCAATGAGTTGGCAATTGCATTAAATGGTCGTCCAATTGATCATTTAATTCTTAATGCCGGGGTTCTTGGCGAGAAGTGCGCAAACCTGGGTGAAATGACTCAGTCTGGCTGGTTAGAAGTGTTAACCATCAATACGGTTGCTCCTGCGCTGCTGATTCAGGCTCTGCGCGAGAATGTGGCTGCCAGTGAACTAAAAACCATTGCCGGTATTTCCACTCGTGTATCCAGTTTAGACGACAATGGTTCGGGTGGTATGTATAGCTACAGAGCCTCCAAGGTAGCACTTAACCAAATATTGGTGAGTGCAGCCAGGAATCTTGCCGATCAAGGCATAAAAACCATCGCCTTGCATCCCGGTTGGGTTCAGACCGATATGGGCGGTGAAGGTGCTTTGTTTACCGTTGAACAGAGCGTGACCGGTTTAAGAAAGGTTATCGGTGAGTTGACATTAGAAGACTCCGGTTGTTTCCGGGTATTTGATGGCTCATCAGTTGCCTGGTAACGATGAATTATCGTTGTCTCAGGCTCAAATCCTAATGCTTATCACGGGAGTTAGGGCACGATTGGTATTGGTTCTTTACTGGGCCCGCAAATCTGTCCGCTTTGCCAGAAGCTGCTACACTCTTCTGGCTTCTCCTCTGCTGAACATTTCACATTAATAGCGTGCCAATTCACAGGGGCAGGCTTCGTCTTAAGCACTGGCGGTTTTGGCAGATATCTATAGATATTGGGTAAAATATGAGCTGGGTGTCAGTGGCTGAATCAATGGAATGAAACTGGTTCTGAGCTCTTGGAATTGTCGGGGAAGTCATGAAGCTTGCAGTAACCGGGTTGCTCTGTTTGACACTCTCCACCTTGACGGTTGCAGATACAATGTCGAATGGAATCTTTCAGTTAATCAACCAGCGGTTGAACTATATGCAGGATGTGGCCTTTTTCAAGGCCAAAAACCATAGTGCGGTCGAAGACTTTGCCAGAGAAAAGCAGGTGCTCGAGAAGGCATTGGTCGATGCGCAGCAGGCAGGTTTACAACCGGACTCTATTGCAGGTTTCTTTCAGGCACAGATGGATGCTGCCAAGGCCATTCAATATCGCTATATGGCTGACTGGTTATCTGCTCATCCGGAAAATAGTGAATATCGGGATTTAGCTTCTGAGGTCAGGCCAAAGCTTTTGGAGCTTGGTGATGAAATCGTGATTAGAATCAGCGAATACCTGAAAAATGGAGGGTCTTTTGACACTAAACTGCAGAAAGACTTTGTCAGAACAGTGAATACCAGGCATCTATCTGAAAATGACAAGAAGAAAATGTTTAAAAGCCTGCAAATGATACGTCTGATTAAAAACTAGGTCTTATTTGATGACAAGCTCGGTATAGCCAGTGGATGGATCAAAGGCTCTTGAGAAGTTCAGCTGTGGATAACTGTGAATAATTACCTCTGCTGTACTATCAATGATATTCCCCTCCAAAAGGTGTCCTCCAAAAACATGCCCCTTACTATCAGCCACCGCAATGTGGATATGCTGATGGTCTGGTGTCAGTGTTCCCATTATCGAGACGATCTCAAAATAGCCCTCGGCAACTAACGTAGATTCGGCACCCGCAAGACGAAGATTTATCTTGGCCAGACTGCCAACGCAGGAAACCAGCGAACCTGCAGAAATCCGGTGCATATTAACCAGTTCCTGAACAGCTATTTTAAGGTCAGCGCCTTGGGTAAGGCGGTTTGCCAATACGGAAATACTCATTGCTTTATACACAGGTTCTTATGCGGTTGGTTGAGAATTCATTCGAATTGGTACATTCAACTTAGTAACCAGAAGGTTCAGCAATACGCCATACATAGGCAGGAAGAACAGCATGCTGATGGCCAGTTTGTAGCCATAATCCACCAGGGCAATTTCCATCCAGTGTGTCGCCATGAATGGGTCTGATGAACCGGCAAAGGCAAGGCTAAAGAAGCTGAGTGTATCGATCAGATTGCCGACAATCGTCGAACAGGCTGGAGCAACCCACCACAGGGCATTTTGACGCAAGCGGTTGAAAACGGTGATGTCCATGATCTGGCCAATCAGGTATGCCGCAAAGCTGGCAACGGCAATTCTGGCGACAAAAACATTAAAGTTGGCAAGGCTTGCTAATCCCTGGAAGGTTCCATCCACGAACAATACTGACACGAGATAGGAAATCAGTAGCGCCGGGAACATGGCAGAAAAGATGATCTTTCGCGCCAGCTCTGATCCATAAAGCCTGACCGTCAGATCCGTGGCCAGGAAAATAAACGGGAATGTAAATGCTCCCCAGGTGGTATGCATACCCAGGAATTGAAAAGGTATTTGTACCAGATAGTTACTGGCAGTGATGGTAACGATATGAAATATCGATAATAAAAGCAGAATGTTCAGGCTGCGATTACTGTTGCGCATGGCAAGTCCTTTTTAGTTGAGGTGAGGGAACTCAGGCGCAACACCAGTTATTAGTATTTTAACGCCACTACAAATGGGCAGTATTCTATCGGGATTTACACGTTTGAACAAAGCGATAATTTTAATGCTTTTTTGACGGGGACTGCCCCTGTATACCGGGCATTGGTCGGTGACCAGAGTCTTCACAGTATCGGCTTTAGGTTTCAATGGGCAGCCTGGTAAAACTGTGTTATTTTTCCAGCCTCATATAAAAAGAATAATGGAGTGGCATCAATGCTGATCTGGTTTAGGAGAGGCTTTTTTCTTCTTGTATCAATATCCCTTCTGATCATTCTTACGGTTTTTGTTCTTCTTCGTCAGAGTCTGCCAATTCTGGAAGGTGAAGTGAAGGCATCTTCCCTGAAGGCTTCGGTTACGATTGAGCGGGATGCCCGGGGTATTCCCCTGATATCCGGCAGTGATCGTAAGGATGTTGCCTTTGCCATCGGATATCTCCATGCCCAGGAGCGGTTTTTTCAGATGGATCTGAATCGTCGTAACTCGGCGGGAGAGCTGTCTGAACTGGTGGGTGAGCTGGCGCTGGATCATGATAGGCGCCAGAGAAAACATCGTTTCCGCAAGGTTGCCCGGCAGGCGGTCGAGATAATGAACTCTGAGCATCAGGCTCTTCTTCAGGCCTATACCGATGGTGTCAACCAGGGTCAGGAAGATCTTGGACAGAAGCCTTTTGAGTACCTGTTGCTGGGTGTGGAGCCTCAACCCTGGAAAAATGAGGATTCCTATCTCTCGATCTTCAGCATGTACATGGATCTCAATGATGATGAAGTGAAACTGGATAATCTGAAAGGCTTCCTCAGCCGTGTAACGGTACCTGCTGTTATTGATTTTCTTTCACCACTGAAAACCCGCTGGGACTCACCGATGCAGCCTGATGAGCTACAGGATGTGCCAACTCCTGGGGCAGATCTGGTTGATCTTCGCAGTAAAGATGCAGAACTCTATGCCAACCTAGGTGGAACGACGCTGGAAGACCGTCTCATCGGCAGTAACAACTGGGCCGTATCCGGAGAGTTAACGAATCATGGTGGGGCCATCATTCAGGATGATATGCATTTGAGCCATCGCGTGCCCACCATCTGGTATCGAGCCTCCCTGAGTTATCCACACCCGGAACAGCCCCAGGACAGGGTCAGTATTACCGGAGTCTCGTTACCAGGTACACCGTTTATTGTGGTTGGTAGCAACACCCATATTGCCTGGGGCTTTACGAATACGGCAGGTGACTGGGTTGATTTGGTGGCATTGGCTATTAATGATGGCCAGTACATGACCAATGATGGCCCAAGACCGCTCGAACGCTGGACTGAGACTATCAATATCAAAGGTCAGGAGCCTGTCAGTGTTGAGTACTCAGGAACCCACTGGGGACCGGTTGTCGATTCGGTCTACGATGATACTCAGTATGCTCTGCGCTGGACTGCACATCGTCCAGAGGCGACTAATGTAAACCTGGTGTACCTGGAAGTTGCCCGCAATGTAGAGCAGGGAATGGCCATCGCCAATCGCAGCGGAATTCCGCCCCAGAACTTCACGGTGGGTGACCGTGAAGGCAATATTGGCTGGACCGTTGCCGGGCAGATTCCGAACCGTTCAGGTATTGATTCCACTTACCCACTGCCCTGGCAGCAGGCTGATGATAACTGGGATGGCTGGCTTCCTGATGTGCATTATCCCCGCGTATATAACCCGGCGGATAAAAGAGTCTGGACTGCCAATGCCCGTATCGTCAGCGGCGAAGATTACGACAAGATAGGGAATGGCGGTTATGCTCTCGGACCCCGGCAGATACAGATCCGCGATGCGCTGATGGCACTTGAGCATGCTGATGAGCAGGCGTTGCTGGAGATTGCCCTGGATCATCGCGCTATCTACATGAATAACTGGCGGCAGCTGATTCTGGATACGCTCACTGAAGCAGTTATTGAAGGTAACCCTGCCCGGCAGACGTTTTATCATTATGTGCAAAACTGGTCTGGCAAGGCGGCGACCGATGACGTGGGCTACCGTCTGGTCCGTGAGTATAATGATGCGCTTAAACTGAAGATCATGTCATCGCTGGGGCGCTACTTTCTGTCCCTTTCTCCAGAAGCCAGAGATGATGTAGAAGATGGCTTTATGCAGAAGTTGAACCATGAAAGCGAGATGATATGGCGTCTTCTGGATGAGCGGCCAATACACTGGCTGAGTCCTCAGTACGAAAGTTGGGATCAGTTGCTGGTCGAAACCGTGGATCAGGTGGTGAGTGATCTGGGCGGCGAAGATCAGCTGGCCAGTGCCACCTGGGGAGAGAGAAATACAGCTGACATTCGTCACCCATTGAGTGGCGCCATTCCTGTGTTTGGCAAACTGCTGAATATGCCCGCCGTACCTCTTTCAGGTGATATCTGGATGCCCAGGGCCCAACGTTCGGATCAAGGGGTGTCTGAACGGATGGTAGTTTCCCCTGGGCGTGAAGATGAAGCGATATTCCATATGCCGGGTGGGCAGAGTGGTCACCCTCTCTCGCCGTTCTTTACGGCAGGCTATATGGATTGGGTGGAAGGGAAAGCCAGTCCATTCTTACCGGGTGATGCAAAGTATACCCTGACTCTGACGCCTTAAATCTCCGTAAGCTTGTCCTGATAAAGGTCTCATGAATGAAAGACCCATCATCAGGACAGGCTTGACGACAGTCCTGGTAATGATCGTCAGTTGCTGGCGATCAGCTTTTCCCGGGGAGCATAGGTTTTCTGGACATACTCTTCGATCAGTTTTTTATAGTCATCAGCGATATTCTCACCTTTCAATGTGGTGAATTTTTCACCATCAACAAATACTGGAGCCGAAGGTGCCTCACCAGTACCGGGCAGGCTGATACCAATGTTGGCATGTTTACTCTCACCCGGACCATTTACCACGCAGCCCATCACGGCAACTTTCATATTCTCCACACCGATGTACTGGTGGCGCCAGTTCACCATTTTACTGCGCAGGAAACCATCCACTTCATCCGTAAGAACCCGGAAGAACGTGCTGGTGGTGCGACCACAGCCAGGGCAGGCGGTCACTTCCGGTGCAAAGCTGCGAACGTCCAGGGCCTGAAGGATTTGCTGGGATACAATCACCTCTTTATCGCGGGAAGCGCCAGGTTCCGGTGTCAGTGAAGTCCGGATAGTGTTGCCAATACCCTGCTGCAGGAGAATGCCCATGGCGACACTGGACGCCACAATACCCTTGCTGCCCATACCGGCTTCGGTCAATCCGAGATGCAGGGCGTATTGGCAACGGTCTGCCAGCATCTGGTAGACGCTGATCAGGTCCTGCACCCGGGAAACCTTACAGGAGATGACGATTTTGTTAGCTCCCAGGCCACGCTCAACCGCAGCGTCGGCACTGGTCAGGGAAGACAGTACCAATGCTTCATGGAGTATTTCCTGGGAAGGTCTTGGGTTAGCGGATCGGGCATTTTCATCCATCAGCTGGGTAGACAGCTCTTTATCCAGGCTGCCCCAGTTAACGCCGATGCGCACCGGTTTATCGTATTTAATGGCAACGTCAATCATGGCATTAAAGCGGTCATCCTTCTTGTTGCCAAAGCCCACGTTGCCCGGGTTAATCCGGTATTTATGCAGCAGCCTTGCGGTTTCGTCATATTTCGTCAGCAACAGGTGGCCGTTGTAATGGAAGTCCCCGACAATGGGTACATTGCAGTTGTGCCTGGCCAGGCCTTCATAGATTGCCGGAATCGCAGCGGCTGCTTCCTCAGTATTCACCGTTACGCGAACAATTTCGGAACCAGCTTCTGCCAGCAGGCGGATCTGGTCAATGGTTTTCTGGACATCCGCAGTATCGGTGTCCGTCATTGACTGAACCACGACGGGAGCGTCTCCGCCAATGGTGACGTGTCCAACCTGAACAGCATGGGTTTTATGACGCCTGTCCATAAACGTTGTTCTCCAAGTAATAAGAATCCGAACCAATCAGTCTATCAGAACCTGATGATTTTTCCTGAGCGAAAACCGAAGAATTCTATCATGGTTTCCCCTGGTCTCTCTGGGCAATGACCGTGGACTCCCGCAGGTTAAGACTGAGAGAGGCCATCTCCTGAGATGAAAGCATACGCGCAGGCTGGTTTTCCAGCAGACTGTAAATCACCCGATAAGCCATGACATTCTGGACGTATTTGCGGGTTTCATCATAAGGAATGGTCTCAATCCAGATATCCAGTGGCAGATGGCCTCTTTGTTTCAGCCAGCGTTTTACCGGAGTACTCCCGGCATTATAGGCCGCCGTTGCCAGAATTCGACTGTCTTCAAACCGCCTGGACAACCAGGCCAGATGGGTGGTTCCAAGGGCAATATTGATTTCCGGTTTAAACAGTTCAGACTGCTTCCGGTAGGGGATTCCTGCCTGTTTGGCCGCCTGTTTCGCGGTTGCCGGCATCAACTGCATTAACCCCATGGCGCCGGCGCTGGAGCGTGCCATGGGGTGGAAGGCGCTTTCCTGACGGGCAATGGCCAGGACCCATGGATAATCCAGCTCACGCTTTTCGGCCTGCTCACTGAAAATCCCGGCATCCGGTGTCGGGAAGCGGAGGTTAAGATCGTCCCATAGTGTGGCGCGGGCTGCTGCCATAATCGCCTGATGATGCCATTCCCATTGATGGGCGAGATAGGGAATTAACTGCTTCTGGGTGTTGTCCAGGCTGGGGGTTATCCGGTTAATCTCCATTTGGGCGTTATAAAAGCGCTTATGGTGAATCCATTCACGGATGCGTTTAAAGCCCGGGTAATAGTGTTTGAGCTTCTGCAGATCCTGCTGGCGAAAAGCTTTTTGCCGGTGGTTCAGTTGAAAGGGTTGTCCTTTCAGGTCGGCCACCAAAAAAGCGTAAAAGTTCCGTTCCTGGCCAAGCGCTCTGAGCGTTGGTGTTTTCAGCAGGGTAGGCTTGCCCGGGAAAGGCATCCCTGCCATCTGATAGCTTTCTTCCTGAAACTTGAGGAGGGCGACTTCATTCCAATAGCGCCAGCGGCTGTTGATTCTGATCGATTCTGGCAGATGCTCTATCAGTATCAGAACGCTTTCCCAATCTTGGTCTGCCAGTGCCAGTCTGATTCGCCACTCAGTCACCTTGTGGTAATGGAAGTCGGGATCAATGCTGGCAATGATTTCGTCGGCATTGTCAACAAAGTTCTTGGCCGCTTTCATCGCAATCCTCTGGTCAACAACGGTGCGCTGCTCCGGGGAAAACGGGTGACGGTCACGCATTGCCAGCCAGGTACTCACGGCAAGATCCAGGTCTTTGGAGATCAGCTTCTTGATACCATGAATCATAATAATCCGCTGATGTTCCAGATCACCGTTGAAGCGGGCGGTATGAAGCAGTTCGGGATTTTTGTCCACCTCCCAGAACAGCTCTGTTGATACCCTGAACGATGTATCTTTAATGGACGTATTCAGATAGCGTGCGAGAGAGAGGTTGTTTTGCTCTGCAGCCATCCAGAAACGGGCAAGAATCAGGCTTTGGGTGAGTTCTCCCGATGCTCTCCAGCTGTTGAATAAAGGATCGCAGGCCTGGTGTTGTGACTCACCTTTCAGCCAGAGGCTTTTTGCCTCCTGCCAGGCTTGTTCTGCATATCCCAGTCTTAGCAGGGCTATGCCTTTCAGGCACTGATAGCGGCCACCATCATCCTGCTCATAGGCATACAGATAGCCCTGCCAGCTGTTTTTACTGGCCAGGTAACGCAGCCATCGCTGCTGAAGCTGTCCGGTTTGAGGCAAGTCAGGGTATTTGCTGGCAAACTCGTCGATATCGCTCTGGCTTATCCGGTTGAGATACTCTGCAAGGCTGAGATACTCAAGGTAGGGTGCCAGAGGGTAATCACGGAGTTCGGACCGATAATTCTCATAAAGCTGATAGTTGCCGGTCTTCAGCGCTTTTTCAACATGCCTGAAGAGCATCCGCTGGCGATCTGACACGTTACCCAGGCTGTATTGCGGTAGCAGAAATGATATGGCCAATGAAAAAAAGAGTAAGCAGTGAGAGAATTTGTTCAACATGACAAAAGCTTCAATCTCTGGGATCCCTGTTAGTGAAGGCGTAAAATCCAGTCCTGGTTACAGTTGGTGTAATCAACGCTCTTAAATATCTTATACATTTTATACATTGCTATATTTTGCCAGCTTATAACAGTCAATCGGCAGATTGATACCGGTGAATAGCCTTGGGAGTTGTAAAACATCGCTGCTTCCCGGTCTGCGCCATAAGGGAAGGTTTTCCAGCAGGATGTGATGTTTCCCATGATTTCAAGGGGCAGTAATGATTCGTTTATGTTCTATCGATGAGCTTCAGGATCCCGGCAGTAAAGGTTTCCGCAATGAGCGCGGACATGTTTTTGCAGTACGTAAAGGCGATCAGGTATACGTCTACGAAAATAGTTGCCCGCATTTTGGCATTAACCTTGAGTGGCAGCCGGATCAGTTTCTGGATTCTGAAAAGCGGCTGATTCAGTGTGCCACCCACGGTGCCCTGTTTCTGATTGAGACGGGGGAGTGCATAGCAGGACCCTGCCCGGGAGACCGGCTGACGGCCCTGGAGTGCGAAGTCATTGAGGGCGTTGTCTACCTGAAATAAAACCCGTGACATCGTCAATGGTTTCTGAAAAACAGTTACGTGAAATCACGCCGTGGATCACCCCAGGGGAGCTGGAGAGAGTAAGCAAGAATGCTGGCATTCGTTGCCAGTGCAATCAGGGTTCTGGCGGATACGTTTCTGCCTTCCACGATGCATTGCAACAGACTGAAACTGGTGCCTACGACGCCGGAAAGAACGATAACATTACGGTCTCGCCACTTGGCCCGACTGGCAGGAGAGTGATTTCTGCAATTGAGATCGACGACAGCCGCCAGACCAAGCCCCGCCAAAGCTGATGCCACAATATTCATATTCATATTTATGGTGTCTCCAGTTGTTGTTAATAACGCCTGATCGGACATTTGAACAGAGTAAAAGATTCCTAAGCCCAAATGTTTTATGCATCAATGCTCTTGATCAATTATCTATCAACATCTCTGTGTCAAACTCATGGGAAATGATCAGAAGAGATGGACTATGAATTTAGACCAAAACCAACTGGTTTCTGACGTCATGCGTAACAGTGTGGCCGGACAGATTGAAGCACTCAAGTCACTGGAAGCCAGAATCAATGGCAGTTTCAGTGCTGCCCTGGAGCTGTTGGCCGAATGCCGTGGGCGTGCCATCATGTTCGGTATGCAGCAGTCTGGCCTGGTGGGGCAGAAAATCGCGGCAACACTGTATGCCACAGGCTTGTCCACGCACATACTGAATGCCGCTGAAACCTGGGAAGACAATCTGAGCATGATTGGTCCCGGCGACGTTATTATCATGCTTTCCTACAGTGGCCGGACTGAGGAGCTGCTGCGCCTCTATCCTGTAATTCGGCAAATGGGTAACAAGGTGATTGCCATTACCGGTGATCCGGCGGGGCCGGTTGCTGACCAGGCAGACATAGTGCTGGATGCCAGTGTCGTTGAGAGTCGTGAAGACAGAGAGCAGGCACCCACAACCTATACCACAGTCCTGTTGGCCATTGGCGACCTGTTGGCTGAAACCCTGATTCGCCGACGGCTGTTCAGTTCCCCCGAAGCGCAGCAAAGTGACCAGAAAATGGTGTGGGTCCGCGATGTGGTCCACCGTGGTGACCTTGCGTTGGTAACACCCGACTGTAGTATCAGACAGGTCATGCAGACCATGACCAGCCATCAAACCAACCTCTGTCTGGTGATGGAAGGGGACTTACTGTGTGGCATCATTAGCGATGGTGACCTGCGCCGCAACCTGTCCGGTGCAGAGAGTCTGCAGGGCATCAGGGCAAGAAATATAATGAATGGTACACCGATCTGTGTTCAGGAAAACATCAGTGCGGAAGAAGCCCGGCTCTTAATGGAAGAGCAGGGCATTCATACGCTGGTGGTGAAAGATCGTGATCAGAATGTGGTTGGTATTCTGAGCATTGACAGCGTTTAAAACAGGCTCCCAGGGCCTGTTCGTACCTGTCTTGCAGTTCGATCAGTATCCCGTTCTCTTGTTCAATGACGAAGCTGGCTTAATGGATAAAATTGACCGAAACATACTCCGGGAGTTGCAGGAGGATACCACTCCCTCGTTGGCTGAGCTGGCTGAGAAAGTCAGCTTGTCACCCACTCCCTGCTGGAAGCGCATCAAGCGTCTGGAGGCTGAAGGCTATATCACCCGGCGTGTCGCCCTGGTAAATCCTGACAAGGTCGGGCTGGGGGTTTCTGTTTTTGTCCATATTAAAACCCGTCATCACAACAGCGAATGGCTGGCGTCTTTTGGCAAGGTGGTGGCCAGCTATCCGGAAATTGCTGAGTGCTATCGAATGAGTGGTGAGTATGATTATTTGCTCAGGGTTGTGGTGAAAGATATTCAGTCATTTGATCGTTTCTATAAGACGCTGGTCAACTCGGTAGAAGGGTTGACCGACGTTACCTCCAGCTTTGCCATGGAACAGATGAAGTACACGACGGCACTTCCGTTGTGACAATTACTGAAACCATCAGAATCTACAGGCATTCACCGAGACGAGTTTGCCAATGGATAAGACAGCATCGTCGTAACTCAGATTTGATTCATAAATCATGTTATCCAGTTGAACGCGGTAATGACCATTGTTCTGCTTGAACAGACGGCAGTGTGGCAGCCTTAAGTCACTGGCAACGTTGATTTTCAGGTTGTAGTAGCCTTGACCGAAAAGCTCAACGAGGCTGACGCATTTGTTGTCTCCGGGTTTGAGCTGGAGAGTATACGTGGAATAGGCCGTTGCTTCTTCATAGCTGGGCGGTAAATCATTGTTGAACGCTGGCGACAGAGGTTCAAAAGCCTTCAATGGCAGTACAATGGTAAAAAGAATCAGGGAGAAGAGCCTGAAAAGTGAGCGGTAGTGTTTCATGGAATCAGTCCTTGTAATTTATTTGATTATTTAAAGTTCAATGTATTTCATTAACTTCAGACTGATAGATTGGATAATAGTTCAATTATAAACGCCGTGGCCATAGACATCAGAATGTACACGCATTTACCGACAAGAGTTTGCCTATGAGTAACGTGGCATCATCGTAACTGAGATTGGACTGATAAATGGTATTGTCCAGTAATACCCGATAATGATCACCAGAGTCATGCTGCCTTAACAGGCGGCAATGAGGAATTCGTTCAGGTTTATAGTCATTGAAAACCGGGTACGGTGTGGTTGGCCTTGTTCTAGTGCCCCTGGGGCTGTTACCGGAAACCTTGATTCTGACTGACGTATAACCCTCGCTGGAAAGGCGAAAGAACTCACTCATGTTGAACTCCTTGTCATCACCGGGTTTTAGATGAATCGTATAGGTGGTTGCCTCTTCATAGCTTGGCGGCATATCGAAATAGGAGAAGGCTATTGAGAACGGTGCAATTGAACACAGTAATGGCAGTGGGATAAAATTCAGCAAACGTTTCATGGGTATTCGACCATTCATTACAGGTGATTGAACTGGCGGCCATTACCACAGCTGGAAAGAGAAGTCCGTGCTGCTTTTCCGGATTCATTCATGGCATTAATTTTTTTACTGCTGTGGTAGGAACACTGTATTGAAAAGTAGTCGATCAGAAGGGGATTTTTTATTTATTCAGGTAAAAATTTGACCGACTGTCAGTTCGTCTGTGCGACGAACTGACAGAAGAGAAATCTATGCCAATCAGAGATTGTATTTCAGGGTGTAAACAATACCGTCCTGATAAGTGTTGGAATCCAGCTTGTCTTCGGCATAACGGTACTGAAGGCCCAGGGTTATTTTTTCATTGGCGTTCCACCACAGGGCGGCGGCGCCGTTGAAGCCACTTTTACCGCCCACATACTGGCTTTCACGGTCAAACTCGTATTCATGCCAGTTGGTAAACATGAAGTTTTGCTCCAGCAGATTAAAACCATAACCGAGTACCCAACCGGCTACGTAACCATTAAATCCACTGATATCGTTGTTTTCCGTATTGTTGACAGCCAGGAAGGGTTTCCAGAACAAGTTGGCATTTTGATAGTTAAAGCCGACACCCAGCAGACGATTCTGTTCGTAGAATCCTGCACCATTCAAGTCATAAATATGACCATAAAGGTTCAGGCCGCTGTAACCCAGGTTATAACGGATAGTACCTTTCATGGCCGTAGTACGGCCTTCATCATTACTTTTATGAGGGTTTTCCAGGTCAAAAAAGCCGTAAACTTCACCCCAGTCGAAGCCAGCACCACCTTCAATTTCAAGGAAGGTAAAGTCTTTTTTACCGGAACGTTCTTCAGTCTTGTCGGTCCAGTCCAGGCGGCTGATGCTGACATTACCAAAACCGTACTGATAATCAGCGCTGGCGGTCATTGAGAAACCCGCAGCAATAACCGCTGCAGCAAGAGTGGATTTACGCAGGAAGCCCATGAAATAACTCTTTATAGACAATATTGTTACAAACAAAGTTGGCCGATTGTACAGACGACATGCTTATTGAACAATGTGTGATAAAAAGATTTTTTAAAGGTAAAAAAGGGTCTGGGAATGGTCGATTGTTAGTCATACTTTCCGCCCTGTCAGGGCAGCTGTGACAGGGAAAGGCTATATTAGGTCACCTTTTTTGATTGGATGTAGCTGTGGATTCTTCATTGTCTGTCACTATCCTGACCAACCCATCGATGGAAGGGGATGGAACGCCGCCCCCTGATTCTCCAGTTCATGGAGCCATCAGAGCCGTCGCTGCCAACGAGAACCTATCCGGTTGTGATAACGAACCGCAGAAAAATATTGGTCACACCCTGTTGGGTAAGAGGAAGGTTGTTACGGCCCCCTGCAGCCTGTCCGGGAAGCTGGGAGCCATTCCGGTTATCCGCGTAGGGCTTGCTGAGGCTCCTGGCCAGGGAGACCATACTGCCGCGTTCAGTATTATCGAAGGGCTGGCTCGCCTTGGTTTTCAAGGCAGGGTTGAGCTGATTCTTAAATTTAATGCTGAAGATGAATGGGTACGGATGAAGGATAAGCTCCGGTTATTCCTGCAAGAATTTAACCCCGGGAATGATGGCGTACAGGCTCTGCATTATTCTGGCCTGGTGTGTGAGTGCATTCCTTTTAAACTGTTGGCGGATCATTGCCGCATTAACCAAAGACCGTTGGAACAGCCGCTTGGTTTCTGGGCCATGAACGGTAATCGCTCATGGTTGCTGTCGACAGTTGCGATTATTATTCCGCCCTTCAAATGGACCAATACAACGCCCAGAATCGAGCGCTGCAATGGCCTGCATCAGAATCTGGACCTCCCGGCACTGGCAAACTATCAGACCACCTCTATACCTGAAAAACCGGATATCCCACAGCTGATGAAGGGCGACTCAATGGCCGCCAGTTTGATCAACGTCTTGAGAGAGACGGAAGCAGGCCGTATTCATTTGCTGCCGGTTTATGGTATTCACCATCAGTCGCTTGAGCCTGCCCATGAGGTAATTATCAAAAGACTGCTTTCAGCGGCCGTTAAAAGCCATACATCAGAATCCGAGAAAACGGTTGTTTTGATTTTGAGTCCACTGGAAAGCCTTGCACGGCTCCGGGTGTTACAAACGTCGTTGCAGGTGCCCTTTTATGATTTGCACAAAACCGCCTGGACCAGACCGGCGAACGGACCCGTTGAGCTTCTCTATTGTGGCCCGCTGCCCAAACCATTATTTGAATGGATCAGCTGTGTAGATCGACCCCTGATTCAGGAAGGGGCGAATAGCGCTACGTTTATGAATCTGCTGGGAAAGGCTTATCTCCCTTTGCGGCCTGATGGCGATACCCCGCTTCCTGAGCTGCCTGGTTCGCCTCCCGCCAAAAAGAAGTCGGTTGCCAATGTTGAACGGTCAAGGATTGAGCTGCTTGGCAGAAGCCTTACCCAGGATTTGCAGGCATACAACTACTATTCAGTGGCCCTGGACCTGTGTAAAAAGCTGAGACCATTGTTATCTCCAATGGCAACCAGTGACCTGGTGTACAGGTTTGCAGGAATGGTTGGCGTGAACCATTTTGACGAAACAGAATTTCGTCCATGTCTCCTGGAATCGATCACTTATAGCTGTGGGTTGTTGAGTGAAGGGCAGCAGGAATGGCTGACATGCCTTTCCCTGGCCAATAGCTTCTTGCCAGAAGCGATTCCTGAAGCCCTTAAAGTAAAACTGGTAAAGGATGGCAAAGGGTTACGAAGCAACGGCGTGAATTTAGAAAAACTGGTTGCTTATCGCACTGCAGGTTTACATTTGTCCAGCTTACGGTTGCAACTTCCAGCTCTGTCTTTCAGGCGCTTTGAAGCTTTCAGGGCAGACACTGTAGCCTGTCCTGTGAGTACTGAAGATACTGCGCGGGATATAGATGTGAATGAGTTGGTTGGTGATATCTGTGATAATTTCTCACTATTGGTTCCCGCGTTATTTTTGATCCTTAGGGAGGGTTTTTCGGATAATAGCCTGCTGGATAAAATTATTGGGCAATTGTTCTACGGGAACATGGCTCATGACACAGAGATAAAATCCCTGCTTGAGCCTGAGGAAAACAATGATGATGACCTGGCTCTGTTTTTGCGTGGCGGGTTTGGCGGTGCTTTCTTCAGGCAGGTGCGTGAACGGATGATGGAATCGAAAAATAATGCCATTTACTGTGGCTTAAGCCAGTTATCCAGACAAGACTGGGATCAGATATTACCCGGGAATGCTCCAGGATCCTGAACGTACACCGCAGCGGGGAGCGCCCGGAACAAACCGTTGTATTCCTTATACAAACCGCCATGTTTTTGTGAGCAATGATCCATTGCCGTCGTGCCTTGTTTGTCTTTGATGTTCACCAATTCATAAAATGTTTCAAGGCCAAGTTCCTTGATTAACAAGCCGCCGACGTCCTCATTGGTCTCGCTACAGGAAAAGAATTTATGCAAAGGGGTACAACCGTTGTGGTCTTTAAGCTGGAGTAACCCAACCAGTGGAATACCATCGGTATCTGGTTGACAGAGTCGCTTCAGAATATGCTCTTGTACCATTGGCGAAATATCCTCAGTTCTCTTAGATTTTTTTTTGGCGGTTGCCAGGAGTGCATGTAAAGGAGTTGAGCCATCGTCTTCCAGATGCCCCTGCAAAAACGGGGTTAAGCCATAGGTTTTATCCAGCCAGTCCAGTGTCTCAATGAGACCGTTCAGTTTTATATCGGTAAAGTCAGTAAAGCGGTTTTCAAACAGAGTATGCAATATATTTCCACCGCTTGCTGGATTTATCTGTTCAAGAAAGGCCCTGCCCGAATCCCCCAGAGTATCAACGGTGGTTGCAAGGATATCCTTGTAACCGAGCAGGTGTAGGGTATTGGAGCTTTTTTCTTGTAAAGAGTCTTGTAAAGAGTGCTGTAAAGATAAAAAGAATGCCTTTATTTGCTCCTCACTCATCATGCTCATCATCCCCTGAAATATCTGAATATTCAGGCTTGCTTCCATTTTTATGAGATTCCTGTTATTGAAACCAGGCAGGAAGTACAGTGGATTGTTTATTTCGCAATAAGCTACGGCAAATCGTTTCATGGCTGTGATGAGTGGACATTGTTTGCCTTGTTGCAGACTTGTGGCCCATGTAACAAAATTGTCTTTATGGCCTACTTTCTTCTGTACGGTAAGCAACTGAGGGAGGCTTGCCATTAAAGGGTCTTCGAGGCTTTTTATCAGACGTTCTTCATTATAGAGAGTATGTTCAAGTGCATAGACAACAGATGTTGTGCATCGGGATGGGGTTTGTCCGCTGAAAAAATCTTCGGTAATCGTCTTGCCATTCCGGCAGTGATCCAACAAATAATATTTATGATTTTTTTCCAATAGATGGTGTTTGATTTGTGGGTCACTCAATTGTTTCGAGTAATTGTCAGCATCAGTAAAAAGTCCGGCTGCCATGGCACGGTTAAACAATTCAATAGCCAGTAAATCACGCTCAATCGGGTTGTTGGTTTTCTTAAGCCTTTTTTTTAAATAGTGCCACTGTGCCTCATTATCAAACATTTGCTGCAACAGGTTTGTCTCGTTTTCAGTTTTATAAAGTAGCAGTTTGGTTTGCAATACAGGATCAGCAATCTGCTCCAGGAGGAATTTTGCCAGAGGTATGTTTTTCCTGTTCATGGCATAGATAATCGGAGTTTGTCGTTGTTGCCGGAGGGTAACCAGGTGGCCAAATGCAATGGTATAGTTTCTGTCCCGCAAGCCGCACAAAGATTGGAGTAAGTCTGAAAAGCACATGGTCATGTACTTAGGGTCAGGACAGTTGGGAGCCTGTTCCCAAATACGTCGATCTCCGGCAATTAATAACGCCCGATGGTTATCCTCCATATCACGCAGCAGTTTTTTTATTATGTCAATATCAACAGGGTGATGAAGCCATTGTTGAAATAAGGAATGGCCTACCGACGTGCAAACAGACAGTACCTTATAGCGCAATAATGGATCATGGATTGACATGCACAGGTCGGTAACTCTGTACGTTTCATTACATGCAAGGCATTTCTGTACCAGAGAATTGCCCTCTTTGGCTTTTGCTGTACAAAGTTCAGCTTTTTGTTCATCATCAAGTGATTCAGTCAATACTATTGCCATATCAATATCACGGCTTTTTGTGCAGGCCCACAACAGGGCAGATTTATTGGATTTTCCGGTAAAAGCAACAGCGTCAAAGCGATCTTGCTTATTCAGGGTATTCAGCAAATGTCTAATACGGTGACGGTGTTCATAAATGCTTAGGAGACAATCGGATAATCTGGACTGTTCATCATTGCACATGAACTGCAGCAGGGTTTGATCAATATCAGGCCCGCCCTTCAGAAGCTTTACTGCCAATTCCCTGTCTTGCCTGATGACGGTATCAAACAGATAGTTACTGTCGCTATAAAGACAGGCGCACGCCAGCGGAGGAGCCTGATGATTGAACGGTCGAGTAACCATCTCCAGGAGAGTTTGCCGATCTGTTTTTTGTTCCAGTTGGCTGAATAATGGTTCATCCATTAAACGGCAGGCATAATATAATAATGTCCGTTTGTCACCGATGGGTTCTGAGAGTGCAATCCGGAGTTGTTCCGGGGTTAAGCGGTCAAATAAAACCCGGAAAAAAATCTTGCCTGCCTCCCTGGATATGCTGGCCAAATTAAACAGTGAGCCAGGAATTTGAAGATTATCCAGAAATTTACCGGAAGGGGAAATAATAGGCAGGCTTTTAATCTGAACATCACTAAGGTCATTTACCCGGGCCTCAACCTCCAAATGATTTTCTTCTGCCAGGGATCGATAGATACACTCGAATTGAGTGCACCACGGATTCATTTTAATGGGGTTGTTGGCTTTTGAGTAGAAAAAATATTCTGGACTGGTGACTGATCTGTCATTG
The DNA here is from genome assembly GCF_024606265.1 of Endozoicomonas sp. SESOKO1. GTDB lineage: Bacteria > Pseudomonadota > Gammaproteobacteria > Pseudomonadales > Endozoicomonadaceae > Endozoicomonas. The sequence continues at coordinate 2,038 of NZ_JAHHPP010000159.1, read as the reverse complement.
ATTCTCTCTTCAGGGCTATATGTTTCAACAGGGCTTAATATTTGCCGATTATGTGTGGGCAAGCTATCCGAGGTTAATAACTTCAGCTGCCTTTTTAAGCCCCTGGACGTATAAAACGTTGATGAAGTCGGATCATCTTTTGGCTCAGTATTTGGACCGGCTTTTGAGTCGGCTTTTGAACCGGCTTTTGAATCGAGAGTAGGCTTACTTGTGTTTAATCGGGTATCCATACAACAACTTCTCTTTGACTGTTATATGCGGTATCTAATAAACCAATGAGTTGAGAACTGTAATCGTGAATGGTTCAATGATGTGAAAAAATAATGCATCTGAACTCAAATACCCACAGGCTGTTTCAATGTTGACTGCACAGGAACTGCACAGCCACCTTGAACAGCTGAATTTTTGTAACACTTCCTTTTGTACTCTCTGTTCTTCTTCCTTGTACGCTCGGCATAATCGGGGTCATTCCGGTAACGCTCCTTTTGGCGCTCCCTTTCGCGCTGGGCGTAATCGGGATCCCGTCGGCGCTTCCTTTGGCGCTCCCTCAGGCGCTCGGCGTAATCGGGATCATTCTGGTAACGCTCCTTTCGGCGCTCCCTTTGGCGCTTCAATCGGCGCTCCCTGTGGCGCTCTTTGAAATTGGGATCTTTGCCAATCTCTCTCATGCGTTTCCTTTTGCGCTCGGCGTAATCGGGATTATTCTGGTAGCGCTCCCTAAAGTGTGCCTTTTGGCGCTCTGCAACATCAGGATTATTCTGATAGCGCTTTCTCATGCGCTCCCTGCTGAGTTTTCTTTTGCGCTCCCTTTTGCGCTCAATTATTGAAGCTTTATCATCAACATTATCATCAATAATGTATTTTGCCCGGGTCGTTTGATTCTCACTTGCAGTCTGATTCAGGTTTAGCGGGTTAATTACAGTCAATGGTCGTAAATCTTGTGGGCCAGGGAGTGCGTCAGGAAGATCAGTTAATGGACAATCTGGATTCGAATGGCTCTCTGGTGTTGGCTCCCTGACTTCAGGCTCACTCCTTGATAAACATATCTGTGGAACAAAAGGAATGTCCGGTATTGATGGTGATGCATCATTAACAGATTCATTATCAGAATTCTCAAGTATATATTCACTAACTGACAGTGGTATGTCAGGAATATCAGTTTCAAAAAATCCTGCTGTCTCTGAAAGAGTTAGAGATTCAATATCATATTTATTCAATGAATTAAATGATTCAGGGTTGTTTTTGGTTATATCTGATTGATTATGGTAACCCGGAAAAGAAGTATCCAGCATCTGAACCGACATTCCCTGATATATCGAGGTTTGTAAGCTGGTATCAAATTGAAGCGTTTGTTCTATTAAATCCAATGAGCCGGAATACAGATCGGTAAAGGTATGATCACATTGAGTTGGGCTACTGAAGGAATCCATAAAATTACTGAATTGTTGAATTACCGCTTAAGACTACTCTTTATTATAAAAAGTTCCTCCGCAACAAAAACCATTCAGATATTCAGGAATATAGCTATGATACCAATTCCGCTAAACATGAGCTGCACAGCCATTCTGACCGGCTGGATCCTTGCGTGGTTCTCTCTTGCAATTCCTTTTACGCTTGGCGAAATCGGGATCATTCTGGTAGCACTTCCTTTGGTACTCCCTTTGGTATACTCTCCGTTTCTCGGCGAAATCGGGATCATTCTGGTAGCGCTCCCTTTGGTACTTCCTGTGGTATGCTCTCCGTTTTCTGGCGAAATCGGGATCATTCTGGCGGCACCGCCTGTCGCTTAACTTTCGGTGTTTGGCGAACACGGGATCGTTCTGGTAGTGCTCCCTGTAGCGCTGCCTTTGATGCTTCACATAAGTGGGATTTTTGCGAAGCTCCCTCATGTACTTCCTATGCCGTTTCCTTTTGAGTTCTAAATCAGGGCCTTTGCAAAGATCTCTTTTGCTATTCATCATTGAGGCATTATCATCGACAATACCTTTTGCCCGGGGCGTTTGATTATCGCTTGCAGGTTGGTTCAGGTTTAGTGGTT
>NZ_JAHHPP010000158.1 GCF_024606265.1 Endozoicomonas sp. SESOKO1 | reverse complement strand
TTCTTGAGCGATCAAGAACCCTCGCCCGATAGGGCGGGGAGTGTCAGTACTTCCATCTCCGATGGAGACATCCCCTTGTAGCTCCCCTGTGCTGATCCGGCTATTTGCGTTCACAACACTATTGACCTGTCACCGATTTATACTGCATCTGCCTGGTAGACAGTGTTGCAGTCATACCTGCAATGCTTTCACATTTGGTAATGCGACTAAGCAAGCATCATTCCAATTTTTCGCCACCCACAAATACAGATGACAAAACCAGCAAAAAAATACCCTCACTCAGTCGTGCGTATATTTGATTCTTATGACAGGTAAGCGGACTGTGAGTTTTTTCGAAGAGAAAAATCAACCAAACAATTCAAAAAACAGGTATTCTTACTTACTAGCCCTGCAGAAAGGATATTTTACTAGCCAATAATGGCTGACAAAGGCTTTTACTCTGCAATTTTTTCAACCATCCTCTACCAGTAACCTTTTCATTTCGCACCACATTAGTGCAATTTTATTTATGACCGCACCATTAAGCGTCATAAGACGTATTATTAATTGAAAGGTGACGGGATAGGGATAAATACGTAGAATTCGTTAGCAGCTGATCAGCCAACACCCTGGCTATCTCTGGAAAATGTATGCGTTTCTGGCTCAACATTTGCCCAACGCATGGCGAACAGAAGCCCGCTGGCTCTGGCCACCGATAACAATAAAGAGAACAATCATGCCGCAAAGCACCACTTCAACGTGGGCCGCTATTCTGACTGCAGCTTTACTGCTTTCGGGATGCTCAGGCCCCTGGAATGACCCGAATCCACCGGTGGATTCAGAAGACGTTACCTACTTTGGCAGTTTCATTACCCGCCCGAAACATCTGGACCCGGTCCGTTCTTACAGTTCGGAAGAAAAGCTGTTTATTGACCAGATTTATGAGCCACCACTGCAATACCACTTCCTCAAGCGCCCTTATGAGCTGGAACCTGCTACTGCTGCCGCAATGCCGTCACTGGAGCTGCTTGACGAGAATTTAAATCCGGTACCTGAAGACAGTCAGGAGGTCGCCTTCAGTCTCATTACCATACGACTGAAGCCGGGTACTTTATACCAGCCCCACCCGGCGCTGGCAGAAGACGATCAGGGCAAGCCGGTCTATCTGTTTGACTCTGCTGAAGAAAGCGAACAGTACACGCTGCTGAGTGGCTTTCCCACCACCGGCACCCGGGAACTGAAAGCAGACGATTACATCTATCAGATCAAACGGATGGCCGACCCTGTTAACAAATCACCGCTGCTCGGTTTGATGACCGATTACATTGTCGGCATGAAAGATTTTGGTGCATGGGCCAAAGAAAACCGGCAGGAAGAAAAATGGCTGGACCTCCGCGCGCACCCCATGGAAGGTTTAACCAGGGTGGATGACTATACCTTCTCCATTCGTATTCAGGGGATTTACCCCCAGTTTCAATACTGGCTCGCCATGCCCTTCTTTGCACCTGTCCCCTGGGAAGCCGACCGCTTTTACCACAACCCGGGTTTTTTGGATCGCAACCTGACACTGGACTGGAACCCCATCGGTACCGGCGCTTTTATGATGACGGTGAACTCACCCAATCGTGAAATCGTTCTGGAGAGAAACCCGAATTTCCGACAAGAGCTCTACCCTTCTGATGGTTCGGACGATGATCAGAAAAGAGGCTACCTGGCCGATGCTGGAAAGCCACTGCCGTTTATTGACAAAGCCGTTTTCCGCTATGAAAAAGCAGCCACCTCTATGTGGAGTAAGTTCACTCAAGGCTACTACGATCGTTCCGGTGACGGTGACCCCAACATCAATACGGCCACTTTTGACCAGGCGTTTACTGTCGGCCCGGATGGACTCGAGCTGACCCCGGAACTGGAAAAGCGCAATATTATTGTTGATGAAGAAATCCGCCCATCACTCTTCTACACCGGCTTTAATATGGTCGATTCAGTTGTTGGTGGATATACAGAAGATAAGCGGAAGCTACGCCAGGCCATCAGCATCGTGTATAACGACCAGGAGTACATTGACATTTTCCGCAATGGTATTGGGCAGGTAGCCCAGGGCCCCATTCCACCGGGCTTATATGGTTATGCTGACGGTGAAGCGGCAACTAACGGCTATATCTTTGACTGGGACCCGGCAACCAAAACAGTAAAAAGAAAATCCGTTGAATACGCCAGGCAGTTACTGGCTGAGGCGGGATACCCCAATGGACGACACCACGAAACCGGCAAGCCGTTGATCCTCTATATGGATACCACCGCTGCGGATAGCAGCCCAAGGGCTGACTGGATCAAAAAGCAGTTGGCCAGGATTGGCGTACAGCTTGAGTTCCGCACCACCGACTACCCTCGCTTCAAAGAAAAAATGCGCCAGGGCAATACCCAGATGTTCGGCTGGGGATGGCTGGCTGACTACCCTGATCCTGAAAACTTCCTGTTCCTTCTGGACAGCCGTCAGGGTCTGGTGAAATGTCAGTGTGCCGGCAGTAACTCTACCAACTATGACAACCCGGAGTTTGATCGCTTATACGACAAAGTAAAAGCACTGGCTAATGGACCGGAACGACTGGCAGCTATTAACCAGATGGTGGCCATTGTTCAGAAAGACAGCCCATGGATCTGGGGTTTTAATAACAAGGAGTATTACCTCTCTAACCAATGGGTATACAACACCAAGCGCCATGGTATTAGTCAGGGTACGCTGAAATACGTTCGAGTTGATCCTGCGCTCAGGGAACAAAAACAGAAAGAGTGGAACCAACCCATTGTCTGGCCACTGATGGCCAGTATCGGCTTGTTATTCCTGTTGATCGTTCCCGGTGTCAGGGCCTATCGCCGCAGGCAGAAACTGACTATTGATGCGTCTTAGAGATAAAAATATGTTTTCCTACATAATTAGAAGATTGTGTTACGCCATTCCAATCCTGATTGGTGTAAACCTGTTGACGTTTGTTTTATTTTTTATCGTTAATACGCCGGAGGACATGGCTACCGCCCACCTTGGCGATAAGTACGTAACTGAAGAAGCAATTCAGGAATGGATTGCCGAAAAAGGCTATGACCAGCCCCTGTTCATTAACGGTGATGCCGGTGGACTGGGAACAGTCACAGATACCATCTTTTTTAACAAGTCGTTAAAACTGTTTGCTTTCGATTTTGGCACTTCTGATGCCGGCAGAAGCATTCAGTCTGACGTTCTGGATCGCATGGGACCAAGCCTGGCATTGGCGCTTCCCACCTTTTTCATCGGGATCTTTGTCAACATCTCGGTGGCACTGATGGTATTGATGTTCCGTGGCAGCAGCCTGGACCGTTTTGCGGTGGTGGTGTTTGTCACCCTGATGTCCATCTCATACCTGTTCTACATCATTTTCGGTCAGTACTACATGGCGAAAATGTCTCGCCTGTTCCCGGTATCCGGTTTTAATGACGGTATAGACGGCTGGCGTTTCCTGATACTGCCCATTGTGATTGGTGTCATTTCCGGAATTGGCGCCAGTGCCCGCTGGTACCGCTCACTGTTTATCGAAGTTGCCGGACAGGATTTTGCCAGAACCGCCCGGGCCAAAGGCGTCAGCGAGGCGGGCGTGCTGTTCCGGCATATTCTGCCCAATACTATGCTGCCGATCCTCACCGGGGTCGTGGTTGTTATTCCAGTGTTATTTATGGGTAGCCTGGTGATGGAATCATTCTTCAGTATTCCGGGCCTTGGGAGCTACCTGCTGGACGCTATTCGGGCGCAGGATTTTGCCATTGTCAGAGCGATGGTCTTTCTCGGCTCTGTTCTTTACATCATCGGTTTGATTCTGACCGATATTTCGTACACCTGGGCAGATCCCCGGGTTCGATTGAGCTAAGCAGAGAGGGACGCAGTTATGGATTTCGAAATCGGACCCGGCCTGTTTGGCGAAGGCTTTATGTGGACCATTTTATGGAGTGATGTGCTGATCTTTTTGCTGGTCGGTGCTATCTCCCTGTTCGTCACTTCTTTTCGGCGCAACCCGCAAAACATGGAACGCTGGCGACAGGTGTTTGCTACCAGGTTGGGCATGGCAACCTTTGTTATCATCATATCCTATGTGGTGATTGCTTTGGTGGACTCCATCCATTTCCGCAAAGCGCTGTCGGCTACGGAAGGCCAAAGCAGCGAACAGGTGTATTACAGCAATGAGGTGAATAGCCTGCTGGACCTTGCCCTCGGTGAGATGGGTGAACGCCCTGAGCGCACCTATTCAGCACCTTTTGCCCTGAAGTCATGGAATAAGGAAAACCTGCTGTTACCCGACGGTGAGCGGGTTCGGGATTATCCAGAGCTGGCCTATGGTGGCGCTCACCTGGATAGTCCTGACGCCTTTGGCAAAGATATTGCCACCAATTCCCTGATCGGCATTGCCAAAGGGCTGGCAATCGCCCTGGCATTGATCGGACTTCATGCCCTGTGGTTACGCAGAAACCAGTCAGACAATGCCAATAATATTCCCCCTTTACCCTGGACATCAGCCTGGATCACCTTTGCCATTATACTGGCCGTGCTTGGCTGGCTAATCACCATGGGCAACCTTTACCACGTTCTGGGTACCGATCAGGCAGGAAACGACACGCTCTTTGAAAGCCTGAAAGGCATTCGGACCGGCGTATTGATCGGCACACTGGCTACCCTGATCACCATGCCTGTGGCTATCAGCCTGGGGCTTGCAGCCGGTTACTTTAAAGGCTGGATTGATGATGTCGTGCAGTATATTTATACGACACTTATTTCTATTCCCGGCCTGCTATTGATCGCCGCATCCGTCCTGCTGTTTCAGGTCTGGATCAACAACAACCCCCAGTTCTTTGAGATTGGCCTGGAAAAAGCCGATGCCAGGTTCCTGGCACTGTGCTTTATTCTGGGTATCACCAGCTGGACAACCCTCTGTCGCCTGCTGCGGGCAGAAACCCTGAAGATCAGCCAGCTTGATTACGTTCAGGCCGCACATGCCTTTGGTGTCAGCCATTTCCAGATTATCAAACGGCATATCCTGCCTAATTTGAGCCATATCATCATGATCTCCTTCGTACTGGACTTCAGCGGCCTGGTACTGGCTGAAGCCGTGCTTGCCTACATTGGTGTCGGTATTGACCCTGCCATGGCCAGCTGGGGCAACATGATCAACATGGCCAGTACGGAACTGTCCCGTGAGCCCTCCATATGGTGGAACCTGAGCGGTGCATTCTTCCTGATGTTTACCTTGGTACTGTCCGTCAACCTGTTCTCTGACCTGGTTCGCGACGCGTTTGACCCCAAAACCAGACTGGAGACTGCATGATGAAGGCGACAACGACTGAAGCACGATCCACTGCCTGCGTTCAAACGGCAACCCATGAACTCAATATGCATAAGCAAACGTCAGAGACGGCACTCGCACTTTCCGTCAGCAACCTGAATGTCCGCTTAAGTCATAGACCATATACGCCTATTTTGAGGGATGTCAGCTTTGACCTGAAAAAAGGCGAAGTGTATGCGCTGGTGGGAGAATCCGGCAGTGGTAAATCCATTACCTCGCTATCCATCCTGCGACTACTGCCTGATGCATTGACCATTACCGGGGGTAAAATCTCACTCCCTGAAACCAACCTGTTCGCTTTAACGGAACAGGAAATGGGCAGCATTCGCGGCAAAAAGATTGCCATGATTTTTCAGGATGCCCTGACCGCGTTGAACCCGGTACAAACCGTTGGGGCTCAAATTGCAGAGACCCTGAAAATCCATACCTCCCTGAACAGCTCAGAAATCCGTGAACGGACGGTTGAACTGTTTCGGGAGGTCGGTTTGCCTGAGCCGGAGAAGCGTGTTGACTGGTACCCTCACCAAATGTCCGGGGGTCAGCAACAGCGTGTAATGATTGCCATGGCTCTGGCCTGTGAACCGGATATTCTCCTGGCGGATGAGCCGACCACGGCACTTGACGTAACGATTCAGAAACAGATTCTGGACCTGATCAGGAAACTGACGGTAAGGCACAGGCTGGCGGTTTTGCTTATCACCCACGATATGGGCGTTGTTCGGCAGACTGCGGATCGGGTAGGTGTTATGTATCAAGGTGAAATCATTGAACAGAACGATTGTGAAGCCTTCTTTGCCGATCCGAAAGAAGCTTATAGCCGACAACTGATTGATAGTCTGCCAGACATGGATAAATACCGTTCACTGGAAAAAGAGGCATCCCTGTTAACCGTGGAAGACCTGAAAATCCACTTCCCGGTACGCAAGGGGTTATTTCAGCGGGTGCATAGCTATACCAAAGCCGTCGATGGTATCAGTTTTGCCATTGGCAAAGGCGAGACTCTGGCCCTGGTTGGTGAATCCGGCTGTGGTAAGTCCACAACCGGTCGCGCCATTCTTAACCTTGAGAAAGCCACTGCTGGCAACATCTGGTACAACAACCAGTGTATAAACCGGCTTACCCGCCGGGAAATGCTACCACTGCGCAAGAAGATTCAGGTGATTTTCCAGAACCCGTTCTCTTCCATGAATCCACGAATGACCGTTGGCGATATTATTGAAGAGGGAATGGTCAGCCTGGGTCTTGAGCTTGCCAAAGAGCAGCGGATTCAGCGCATAGAATCTCTGCTTGCCCGAGTCAGGCTTGAGCCGGAGCACCGTCACCGCTACCCACATGAGTTTTCCGGTGGCCAACGACAGCGGATTGCCATAGCCCGGGCTCTGGCTGTTGAGCCGGATCTGATTATCTGTGATGAACCCACCAGCGCCCTTGATGTTTCTATCCGGGCCGAAGTTCTGGACTTGCTGCTGGAGCTTCAGCGGGAATTGCATGTTTCATACCTGTTTATCACCCACGATCTTTCCATTATTCCTCACATCGCCCATCGCGTTGCGGTGATGCAGGGCGGGAAGATTGTTGAGCAAGGTGAAACTGAACAGGTTCTGACCCAGCCACAACATGAATATACAAAAATGTTGCTGGATGCGGTTCCTTCGGCCCATTAAGTTGCAATACATTTGCATTGAAAGTGGACGTAAACCGTCGTCAGGAAAAGCCAGCCGGATGTGAATCGACGAAAACAGGGCAGAAAGGAGTGGAGGGTTATGCGCTGAAGTTATGAAGGGGCAACAAGACTATCGAACACCACGAGGGTTTTCCACATCATTCCTGAAGGAAATCATAATTAAAGTATGGGGAAATCAGATGTTCCTGCAATCCAGTACGATCACAGGCTCTGCAGCGGTTCATAGTTCAGAAATTTGGCTCCCCGAGCTGGACTCGAACCAGCGACCCAATGATTAACAGTCATTTG
>NZ_JAHHPP010000157.1 GCF_024606265.1 Endozoicomonas sp. SESOKO1 | reverse complement strand
AGACCAATTTGCTGCCACCGCAGTAGGGCAGTCTATTCTCGGACAGGCTCCTAGGTAGTTCTTGATGTAATCCATTTACATATATGCTGAATTCTGGCTTGTTGGTTTATCGTAGTATTATCTATGATGAAGGTAGTGAGAGATTCTATGAAGTATATGGAAGCCTATTTTTCCCAGATTGAAACAATGTCTAGCCGAATCAATAAAAATTCATCAGCCGCTAAGGGAGCCTGTCATAATTTTTCCCTGCATTGGCTCCGGCTGGTTTTATCAGATAGCAGAGAATTCCCCAGAGACAGATTGACAAAGATTAAAGGGAAAGCCGGAGGTGCCAATCCATTGTTGCAGTATGTGTATAATCTCCGCTTTAGTCCAGAAGAGCTGACTCAATCTGATCAAATGATCTTGCGACTTCGTGGTTTAAAATCTCTGGATCCGATTCTAGGTTATAGTACTTATTTCTTGCAAAGTCTTCTCAGTAATTTGGCATGGATAAAAGGCGCTTTTATTTATTCATTTTGGTTCGACCCTCCAAATAAGATTCCTGGGACTGAAAGTGAGGGACATAGCATTGCCTTTTATCGTACGTCTGTTGGTATTGAGGGTTTTATCTTTGTTTATGATCCCAACTATGGTGAGTTTCATGTGTTGCCGGAGGATTTTGTAAAGTTCTGGCCGGGACTTATGGCTAACTATGGCTCACTTTATGCCCATTTGCTTAGGCAAATTGAAATTGACGGTGAGGATTATGTGGATGGTAAGCCATCGACATCTTCAAGAGTTGTATAGATTACCAACTGTATTCAGCACCTCAGGTTAACGATTTGAGGGGGTATGTATGTCACTTGGCCAGGTCACTTCCACAAATGTAACTATAACTGGTGAGTTTGTGACGTCAACGGAGTCCTCTGGTAACAAGGTTCAGCAAGTCGAAGGTCGTAAACTTATCAAGGGTGAAGAGGTTGGTGCTTTAGCCTGCTCATTGGAGGGGACTTTTGCAAAACTTTATTCTGGAGGCGAATCCGAGTTACTGGAAGTTGTTCAAAATGCGTCGCCCAAGTTAATGTCATTTCATTCTGAATCTACTATGGCTGCTAGGCAAACGTCTGGGGTTTTGGCTCTTGGAAAGAACGGCGGGCCGTTACACGGGAGTGTGGTTGTTACCGCAGAAAAATTCATAGAGCTGATGCGTAACGATAAATTTGCCACAGATACCAATTATATTGTTGATTCATTTCTTGATTTAACAGGACTTCAAAACGTTATTCTACCTCCCAGTCTTCACATCAAGGGGGGGCTCAGACTAGGACGGAAAGATGTTAATGTTCTGCCTGACAGTTTGTTTGGAACTGACGTTCATACAGCAGCAAGAAATCGGGAGTTTATCCTGTCGTGTCGTCCTGGTTCAGAAAATACTAACTTAAAAGTAGATAAGCCTGAGGATACTGATATCAGTTATCTGTCTGATAACTTGATGGTGGATGGAACGTTTGTTGCTTCAAATTGTTCAAAGTGGCTTGGGTTTGGGAGCAAGACGTTGATTATGGGGGATTGTAGAGTCATTGACTGTGAAAACTTTCAGACGTTGGGAAAGCAGTTTAACGTGCCAAATGGCAATCTTACCGTGTGCAGATGCCCCGGGTTGAAGACACTGCCTGACACTTTTTTAGTGAAATCTTCGGTCACTCTGGATAAAACAGGCCTGATCAGTATCTCTGAAAATATGAAGTTTGGCGGTTCTCTGAATGTGATTGACTGTCATGATTTCAAGTCGATTGGTTCCGGTGTTTCTGTGGGTAGTGTTTTTATTAAAAACTGTAAGCATTTTGAGCAATGGCCGGTAGATATGATGGTGCAGGAATCAATTCGGCTGGCTGACCTTCATGGAGTCATGGTTTTTCCTGGAGTTCTCAAGTTAGATGGAGATTTAAATCTGTCACAGATTAGAGTGAAGCTGCCCAATGATCTCAGTGTCGGAAGAGATTTGATAATGACGTCAACTGATACCATAAATCTGTATGATGATCTTCAGGTGAAAGTTAAATTAAATATTGATTTAAAAAACACCCCCATGAAATATGTTCCATCCTGGTTGAGTAATTGCTTTGAACCAGACTCGGGACTGCCTATGCCGCACCATGTTTTTCTGGAAGGAACCGGGTTGGCCAGGGCAGGGAGTGAGCTAGAGGACACTGATGGTATAATCTACCATTTTGATGACAAGGAATGAGTGGTCGACGTGTACAGGTTGAGGTATTTGGCTCCCCGAGCTGGACTCGAACCAGCGACCCAATGATTAACAGTCATTTG
>NZ_JAHHPP010000156.1 GCF_024606265.1 Endozoicomonas sp. SESOKO1 | reverse complement strand
TGAAAATGGCCGGGTCACTGGTGTGCCCCTGGATAATTCCAACCGCCTGAAAATTTTCCTGGATAAAGGGGTGAATAAAGGGTTACTGGATGAACAGGCCAGCGAGCTGCTGTTTAACAATGCGGACCTGAAGCAGTACAGCGAGCTGATGATGGATATCGCTTCTGCCTGGCATGGTACTGACACTTCCGGTGCAGACGGAGAAGTGGTCAGGGAAGAACTGGCCACCATGTTTATTAATCTGGCCGACTACTTTGATGACCAGGGTTTTGCCTATGGCAGTTCCCTCGGAACGGTTCACCACTTTGGCTATTCACTACGCCCCCTGTTCAAGGCTCACTTCCTGATGCGGGGCGTACTGGATGAGCGAAACCGTGTTGAACGTACCCAGCAGATGCTGTCCTGGTTTGCCGGTGCCGGTCGCATCTTCGAGCCTGCAGATCAGATTGACAGCTTTAATATTGATGTCATGAACACCCAGCTGCAGGGTATCCTGGCCAGTATCCTGCTGATCAGCGACAGTAATGAACAGGCCCGCTGGCTGAGCCAGTTAAGCCAATGGCTCTCTGCATCGCTGATCACCTCTCCGGGTACTGCGGGTGGCTTCAAGGAAGACGGCTCCATGTTCCATCACTCACAGCACTATCCGGCTTATGGCAAGGGTGGCCTGAAGGGGCTTACGCCTGTCGTTTACCTGTTGAGTGGTACAGACTATGCCATCAGTCCACAAGCCCATGCCCTGCTGCGTAACGCCACGCTGATGACGGCCGTTTATGCCAACCAGAACACGACGCTGATGTCGGTTACTGGCCGACACCCAACGGGTGAACAGTCCATGGAAACTGATCCTTTCCTTTATATGGCACTCTCCGGGACTTCAGATGGCCAACACCCCATTGACCGGGAAATGGCAGCGACCTGGCTGAGGCTGACGGACTCACCGGCCCCGGTGCTTGTGGATAAGTTCAATGCGCTGGGCATTTTTGCCAACCAGCCCGCTGTGGGTAACTGGTCCATGAACTACGCCGGTCTGGCAC
>NZ_JAHHPP010000155.1 GCF_024606265.1 Endozoicomonas sp. SESOKO1 | reverse complement strand
GTTTAATTGATGTTAATTATTTCTTTAAATATTAATTTGTTAGCTGTGTCCCTTCATTGTTATCATTACCCGATTGCCATTCAGGACTGCCTTAATCCATGACAGCACGATTTATCCACTTACGGGTACACACTGAATTTTCCCTCAGCGACGGGTTGGTGCGAATAAAACCGTTGATCAGCGCGATTTCCGGCTCTGGCACACCGGCGGTGGCGGTGACCGACCAGTCCAATCTCTGTGCGCTGGTGAAGTTTTATTCGGGGGCCATGGGCGCAGGCATCAAGCCGATTTGTGGCGCTGACCTCTGGGTGGAAAATCCGGCGGATAAGTATGCACCGTCCCGTCTGGTGTTGCTGTGTATGGATGAGCAGGGTTATCACAATCTGACCGAGCTGATCTCCCGGGCGTTTATGGAAAATCAACACCATGAAAAAGCGCTGGTGAAACGGGAGTGGATCATGGCTCAGTCAGAAGGGCTGATTGCGCTTTCCGGTGCCAGGGAAGGTGAGATTGGCCGGGCACTGTTATCGGGCAAAAAGTCGCTGGCGGGTGAGTTATTGCAGGAGTGGATGGGGGCGTTTCCTGATCGCTTCTACCTGGAACTGCACCGTACCAACCGGGCAGGGGATGAAGAGTGCGTTCATGGTTCCGTGGCTCTGGCGGGAGAATTCAACTGTCCGGTGGTGGCCACCAATGATGTGATGTTTATGGCCCGGGATGATTTCGAAGCCCATGAGTCCAGGGTCTGCATCGGCGAAAGTGTGGTTCTGGATGATCCCCGCCGGGAACATCGCTACAGCGAAGAGCAGTACCTGAAGTCTGAACAGGAGATGGCTGAACTCTTTGCGGATATTCCTGAAGCACTGGCCAACTCCGTTGCCATTGCCCAGCGCTGTTCCATTAATGTCAAACTGGGTGAGTACTTTCTGCCGGAATATCCCGTGCCGGAAGGGAAAACCATGGATCAGTTTTTCCGTGAATTTTCCCATGACGGTCTGACGGAGCGACTGGGATTTCTGTTTGATACCTCGGCACCGGACTTTCCGGAAACCGAAAAAATCTACCGTGAGCGACTGGACTTCGAGCTGAACACCATTCTGCAGATGGGGTTCCCCGGGTACTTCCTGATCGTTATGGACTTTATCCAGTGGTCTAAAAATAACGGTATTCCCGTTGGTCCGGGCCGTGGTTCCGGTGCCGGGTCCCTGGTGGCCTATGCCCAGAAAATCACCGATCTGGACCCGATCAAATACGACCTGCTGTTTGAGCGATTCCTGAACCCCGAGCGGGTGTCGATGCCCGACTTTGACGTTGACTTCTGTATGGAAGGGCGGGACCGGGTGATTGATTATGTGGCCCGTACCTATGGACGCGATGCGGTTTCCCAGATCATCACCTTCGGTACCATGGCGGCCAAGGCGGTGGTGCGGGATGTGGCCCGGGTTCAGGGTAAGTCCTACGGTCTGGCGGATCGTCTTTCCAAAATGATCCCCTTTGAAATCGGCATGACCCTCAGTAAGGCCTATGAACAGGAAGAAGCCATTCGGGAGTTTCTGGAGTCCGATGAAGAGGCGGCGGAAATCTGGGAAATGGCGCTGAAGCTGGAAGGGGTTACCCGAAATGTCGGCAAGCACGCCGGTGGTGTGGTGATTGCCCCTACCAAGCTGACGGACTTTGCTCCCCTCTACTGTGACGAACACGGTAAAGGGGTGGTCACCCAGTATGACAAGAATGATGTGGAATACGCAGGTCTGGTTAAGTTCGACTTCCTCGGCCTGCGTACGCTGACCATTATTGACTGGGCCCTGAAACTGATTAACCCCCGCCGGGCGCAGCGGGGTGAAGAGCCTCTGGCCATTGAAGCCATCGATCTTGAAGATAAAAGCTCTTACGACATGCTGAAGCGGGCGGAAACCACCGCGGTCTTCCAGCTGGAATCCCGTGGGATGAAAGATCTGATCAAGCGTCTCCAGCCAGATTGTTTTGAAGATATTATCGCTTTGGTGGCCCTGTTCCGTCCCGGTCCGTTGCAGTCCGGAATGGTGGACAACTTCATTAACCGCAAGCATGGCCGGGAGGAGCTCTCGTTCCCGGATGCCCAGTATCAGCACGAGTCGCTTCAGCCTATTTTGCAGCCCACGTACGGCATTATCCTCTACCAGGAACAGGTGATGCAGATTGCCCAGGTGCTGGCCGGTTATACCTTGGGTGGTGCAGATATGCTGCGCCGGGCCATGGGTAAGAAAAAGCCGGAGGAGATGGCCAAGCAGCGGACGGTGTTTGAAGAGGGCGCTATCAGCCAGGGGGTTGATGGTGAGCTGGCCATGAAGATCTTTGACCTGGTGGAGAAGTTCGCGGGTTACGGCTTTAACAAATCCCACTCGGCGGCCTACGCCCTGGTTTCCTACCAGACGTTGTGGCTGAAGGCTCACTATCCATCGGAGTTTATGGCGGCGGTCATGAGTTCCGATATGCAGAATACCGATAAGGTGGTGACCTTTATCGAAGAGTGCCGGGATATGGGCCTGACTGTGCTGCCGCCCAGCGTGAACAGCGGCGAATATATGTTCGGCGTGAACGACGATGGGCATATTATCTATGGGCTGGGGGCCATCAAGGGCGTGGGCGAAGGCCCGATTGAGGCGATTGTCCGGGCTCGTAAAGAGGGTGGTCCATTCAAGGACCTGTTTGACTTCTGTGAGCGGGTGGATGCCAAAAGCATCAACAAGCGTGTGCTGGAGGCGTTGATCAAATCCGGGGCGCTGGATCTGCTTGGGCCGGTCCCACAAAAGCCGCAACAGTTGAATTTCAACCGTGCCGTGCTGGAAGCGAGCCAGCTTGAGGCGATCAAGGCGGCGGACCAGGCGGCCAAAAGTCTGGATTCCGGTCATATGGATATGTTTGGTGCCTTGGTACCCGCCGGAGAAGAAGCTGTTTACGACAATTATCTGAAAACCGGCGAATGGACCGATAAGGCTCGCCTGGGTGGCGAGAAGGATACCCTGGGGCTCTATCTGACCGGCCACCCCATTGATGAATACGAAAGTGAGATCCGGCACTTTATCCGCAACCGTATCAAAGACCTGCAGCCTGCCCGGGGTGATAGCCAGAATATCGCCGGGCTGGTGGTGGATATGCGGATCATGAAAAACAAGAAGGGCGACAAAATGGCGTTTGTTACCCTGGATGACCGCACCGGACGGATTGAAGTGTCGGTGTTTGCCGATGTGTTTGGGGAGTATCAACACCTGCTCCATAAAGACGCCGTGCTGGTGGTGGAAGGGGAAGTCACCTTTGATGATTACTCCGGCAGCCTGAAAGTCCGCTCGAAAAAAGTGATGAAAGTGGTGGATGCCCGCAGCCATTATGCCCGTCGCCTGGTTCTTGAGGTGTCCCATGAACAGATTGATGGTCATTTTGAACGAAAGCTGTCGTCCATGTTGGGCGGGCAGCCGGGGCGGCTGCCGGTCAGGATTGATTACCATCGGGACGATGCCCGTGCCAGCCTGATGCTGGGTGAGCAATGGCTGGTCAGCCCCAGTGATGAGCTGGTGCTGGAACTCAGGCAGTGGCTTGGCAAAAATGCTGCTAACGTTGAGTATGCTTGAAAAAGTGCTGACGGAATTGGGGTATGAAACGGGCGCTTTGGGTTTTGTGCAGTTTCCCTTTTTCGGGAATAAGTCAAACTGGATGGAATAGTAAAATCAACTTTCATAGAACTTTCATTGGAATATGAGGTCTGACGTTTCGACCAGGTAAATCCATATATTTTCCTGGTTGCAGACTGCACCAGGCTTAAGGGGTACCTGAAAGCAAATGGTTATGTACTTAGTGAAATTTTTATGAGAGGAATTTTTTTATGACTCCTGTTAAAGCTTGCTCACCGATGTTGCCGACAGAAGCCAACCAAGAGGCTGCAAAAACAGCCGATCAGGGAAAGTTTATCGATCGGTCCACTACCGTTGTTAGCGGTACCCCTGCCACGATACCACAGGATCCTGGTTCCACTTCTGGTGGCAGTACGGCTGAATTTCAAAAAAGGACAATTGCAAAAATACTGGCAGAGACTGAGGCTCTGCCAGCCAAAAATGATCAGCTATGCCCCGATACCATCAAAGCGCCGACGGTTAATGCTAATCTGATATTTCGAAAAATGGTAAATCCGAAAATTGAGAACCCTGAATCAACGCCTGTCCCAACGGTGGCATACATGCGGTGCGAAGATGGGGCATTGGGCATGGTGGATTTCACTAAATCCGGGAATACCTTTAAAGAGGTTACCGGGAAGTGTGTTTTCGAAAGTTACTATTTCAGTGATTATCACCGGAATTGGGGAAGGGCCTTTACCGGGTTGTGCGACCCTAATTTAATCTATGCGGGTCGACTTGATAATGGCATGTTTTTCCTCCATGCGTTAAAGCCTGAGATTTGTGATGAGCTATTTACACTGGATACCGCTAACCAGCAAATCCATTACGTGGGTAATGCTGACTTCACACCCGAGTCCGTGAACCTTGACGACCATTTTGCCCTCTATTGCGGAACCACTTATGGTGAGGCAATGGCAGCTTTTGAGATGGCTTGCGGGGATAGCGACATGGCCAATTGTATCAGGCCACTGCTGGGATGGTCTGACGCTATTGGCTCAAAGATGGGGCATCAACCGAAAGTCCTGGGTTTACAGGCAGAAGCCATGGAAATGTCGCAGGTAGTCCCAGGCCGAGATTGGGAGCAGATGGTGGAGTGGGATATATCTTTATTCTGATGCGACCTGATGCGACCGGGCTGACTGCCGCCCTGCCTGTCCCGTTGTCGGTGGTAACTTCTGGTTATTCGTGGCAGGCTGGCGTGGCATGGCTTAGGAACTGTCTTTTAATTAGTTCCCGACTTCCGTTCACCCTGAGTGCTGAGCTTGTCGAAGTATCGATTTGT
>NZ_JAHHPP010000154.1 GCF_024606265.1 Endozoicomonas sp. SESOKO1 | reverse complement strand
GTCGCTTTGCTCCCAATCAGGCTATGGGCGGAGTATTCCGCGAGATCTGATAAAAAACTTTTTTTCAAACAAGTTTGAACCAGAAATTAACTCGTCGATCAAACATACCCCACTTTATGAAAAAATACGTCACGACATGATGCCAACCATCTCTTCTCACAGATTTTCCGACAAATCTTCCGACAGATTTTCCGACAAAAGAACTGGACCACCTGTTGAACCGCCTGCACTTCATCTTTTCAGCATTGAGCCAGGTGCCAAAAAGCACTGCTTCAACCGGTCAATCACTGAAGAGTCTCTCCGGGAAAATTTTATGCCCCATGACGTCCCGGATTTACAAATCATCCGGGACGTCAGATCAATTACTTCTGTCAATTCAGCAGGACATCACCACAAACTCAGACCAAGGATCCGGGCAAGCAGCGAGGGCGTTGTCCACGGCACCGGCGTTGTATCGAAACAGCGGTTTAAAAAAAATGATTTCATCGCTCTTTACCATGGCCCACTGATCTATCGCGTAAGAAGTCGGCAGCATAAACGTCAGCAAAAATTCAATGTATTCAGACTGGACCCGGACAAAGGTACCCCTGTTCCCCGGTTTCTGGAGAAAGATACTTTTGCTGCCTGGTCAAACGTCTTTCTCAAGCATTCAGGATTCCCCAGCATTGAGATTGGCCGTGATGCTGTCGGACCCATTCGATATCTGAATCACTCCAAAAATGCCAATGTAAAGATCACTTCCCGCATTGTTGGACGATTGCCTTTCAATGAATGCGAGAAGCTGCTCTTACGGGTCATTGCCCTGAAAGACATTGCTCCCGGAGAAGAACTGCTATTCGATTACGATCCGGGCCTACCAGAATCAGAGATTGACTTTACGCTATCAACGGTAGAAAAACCCTTGCATAAGAAAGCTCAAGCCATTCGTCGTGCCATCAGGAACATTTATCAAAAAACGTTAGAGGGCTAATTGAGTTCTACTTAAAGGAAGCAAAATTCTCCTTTAACTCTTCAACTGAAACCCAGGTCTGTTTTTCGTTAAAAATCGAACGCTTTAAATATTTTACAAGACCTTGAATGTTTTCCTCTGTCAATTCATCAAGACATAAGTCTTCTGCTGTATTGCTTTTTAATGAAGACAAATATGAGGCCAGATCCTCCAGAATCGATTCATTGCCAGAGAAAATTATATTCAGTAGCTTTTTCTGATCATCACTGAAACTTTTTTTCATTTGATGAATATTGGCAGGGTGACATGTACTTGTGTGAATCTTATCAATCTCTTCCATAATCTTAACAATCTCATCATCAAGTATTTTTGGCAGAACCACTTCTTTTTGCATTGTTCTTGCCGGTTTTTTTTGCCCAATACCTGATTGCTTTCGATCCAGCCCGTTAATTCTATTGATTATCTTATCCCTGTGCTCTTCGTTTACACTCTCTACCGCCGACAAACTGAAATCTATTTCAGAATCCGGTTTGTTCTCATCATAATCGAATAACAGCTCTTCTCCGGATTTAATATCTTTCAGAGCCACAACCGTCAACCGGAGACTGTCCCGGTCGCTCCACGAAATGGTATCCTTTCCTCTGAAGCGGATCATTACATTGGGATCCTTGGAGTGATTCAGAAACCGGATATCATGATCACAGTCACGGCCAATTTCAATGGCAGGCCGCCCCGCCTTTGCAATAACAACACCCGCCCATGCGACATAGGTATCGCTGTCCAGAAATTCGATATCAGTAAGGCCATCATTGCCAACATCCTTTAACCTGAAAACATAATATTTCCCACTATTCTGATTTAGGATTCTGCACACCAATGGTCCATCGTAGAGGCATATATCCTCATTCGCTGCAAAGTTCTGGTCAGCAATGACACCGGTACCGTGAACTACGCCTTCAGTTGATGTCCTGCACCCGGGAGAGGGTTTAATGTCCAGTGGTACTGGAGTCGATGCCGTTTCTGAAACAGGAGAGTCAGGGGTATACATCGCTGCCGGGGCATTTGCTGCCGGTTCATTTAAAACAGCGCCTCCTTCATACTGAACAAAACGATCAAGTTCAGAAGTTATCATTTCTTTAAAAGCTGACAGGCTTTTCATTAATTTTGAATAATCTTCTCCGGGAACTATCGTGGTTTTCCGGGCTCTTAATAGATCCATCGAATGATTGAAAACGGTTTGCATGTCATCAAGACAATTATCGCAACTGGAAGGCAGATAATTATTGGCTTCTGTAACTCGTTCAATATGCTGGAACCGTGGCTTTTTTGCCGGGGGAGCAAAGGTGTCTATTGAGTCAAATCGGCATAACGTCGGCATAGGGCCAGACTCGAATCCAGTTGGCTTCATTGTTAGTTTCCTTCATGGTTTTTTAGTACTCCATTATTCTTGACCGTAAGAACAGCTTTTAGTTCAACAGTTTTTAGTTCAACAGCTTCTAACTAAAAGGTGCAATTATCGTTTGTTTGATTTTTGGCTTTTGAAGATTCACCCGGGAATTCCTGAAAATCCCGATAAATATCCCAAAACCAGTTTTACCAACATTTATTGTATTGTATTATTCAGGTCAATTTGTCTCGGGTAAATATAATGTCACAGTACGTTTATACCATGAATCGGGTGAGTAAAATCGTTCCCCCGAAACGTCAGATTTTAAAAGATATTTCCCTCTCCTTTTTTCCGGGCGCCAAAATTGGTGTGCTGGGTCTCAATGGTGCGGGTAAATCCACCCTTCTGCGCATTATGGCCGGTGTGGATAAAGAGTTTGATGGTGAAGCCCGCCCCCAGCCCAACCTGAACGTTGGCTATCTGCCCCAGGAGCCTGAGCTGGATCCGGCCAAAACCGTCCGTGAAGTGGTGGAAGAGGCACTGGGTGAAGTTAAGGCCGCCCAGCAGCGTCTGGACGAAGTTTATGCCGCCTACGCGGATCCGGATGCCGACTTTGATGCCCTGGCCACGGAACAGGCCCGCCTGGAAAATATTATCCAGGCCGCCGATGCCCACAACCTGGAGCGCAAACTGGAAGTGGCAGCAGACGCCCTGCGCCTGCCGGAGTGGGATGCGAAAATTGAACATCTCTCTGGTGGTGAGCGTCGCCGTGTAGCACTTTGCCGCCTGCTGCTCTCCAGCCCGGAAATGCTGCTGCTGGACGAACCCACCAACCACCTGGATGCTGAATCCGTTGCCTGGCTGGAACGCTTCCTGGTTGAATACCCCGGAACCGTTGTTGCCATCACCCACGACCGTTACTTTCTGGACAATGCCGCCGGCTGGATACTGGAACTGGACCGTGGTGAAGGTATCCCCTACCAGGGCAACTACAGCGCCTGGCTGGAACAGAAAGAGCAGCGCCTGGAACAGGAACAGAAGCAGCAGGATGCCCGTCGCAAAGCCATGGAGCACGAACTTGAGTGGGTTCGCTCCAACGCCAAGGGACGCCAGTCCAAATCCAAAGCCCGTCTGGCCCGCTTTGAAGAGATGCAGTCCCAGGACTTCCAGAACCGTAACGAAACCAATGAAATCTATATTCCACCCGGTCCGCGCCTGGGTGACAAGGTGATTGAAGTCAACAACCTGTCCAAAGGGTTCGGTGACCGCCTGTTGATTGATGACCTGAGCTTCAGCATTCCCAAAGGTGCCATCGTCGGCATTATCGGTGGTAACGGTGCCGGTAAGTCTACCCTGTTCAAAATGATCACCGGTCAGGAGCAGCCGGATTCCGGATCCGTTGAACTGGGGGATACGGTCAAGATCTCCAACGTTCAGCAGCTTCGTGATGAGCTGGACGACAGCAAAACCGTCTGGGAAGCGATTTCTGACGGCCAGGACATTCTGCGCATTAACAGCTACGAAGTGCCGTCCCGTGCTTATATTGGCCGCTTCAACTTCAAGGGGGGTGATCAGCAGAAGCGTGTCGGTGAACTCTCCGGTGGTGAGCGGGGCCGTCTCCAGCTGGCGGCCACATTAAAAGACGGTGGTAATGTACTGCTGCTGGACGAACCTTCCAACGACCTGGACGTTGAGACCCTGCGAGCCCTGGAAGAAGCACTGCTGGCATTCCCCGGCTGTGCCATGGTGATCTCCCACGACCGCTGGTTCCTGGACCGTGTCGCCACTCATATTCTGGCCTACGAAGGCGACTCCAAAGTGACTTTCTTTGAAGGTAACTATACCGAGTATGAAGCCGACCGCCTGGCCCGCCTGGGTGCAGAAGCCGCTGGCCCGCACCGTATCAAGTACAAACGTATTGATGCCTGATTATATCTGCTGCTAATGCACCCGATCACCTGAGTTAATTCGAGGTGATCGGGTGTTACCCGGTTAAGCTTCTTCAGATCAGAATAACAAACTATCGGTATCAAACCTGAATTCTGATTCAGGAATGAGAGTCCTCTACCCAATTCTCAATTCGCAGTCCGTCCACCCGTTTAAACTCCCGGGTATTATTGGTCACAAGTACCAGACCTTCGCTTCGGCAATGGGCGGCAATATGCAGGTCATTAACACCAATCACCTCCCCGCGACGCTCAAGGTCAGACCGGATATCACCGTAATGAGCTGAAGCCTTTGGGGAATAATCAAGAACCTCAAGCCGACTGACAAAATCCTCAACAATATCCCGGTTCTTTTTGATGTTACTGCTTTTTTCAACACCGTGGTTCAACTCTGACAAGGTGATTGCACTGATGGCAATCAGTCCGTCGTTCCGGTTGAATATAGAGCCAACAACAGCCGGACGGTTTTTAATCACATAAATGCAAATGTCAGTATCCAGCATGTATTTCAACATCAAAGTGACTCCCGCTCCCGTTGTTCCTGTGAAGCCCTTTCAGTCATAAAGTCATCGGTAACCCCGTCATCAGGATTGATATTAAAAAAGGAATCCCACGTCTTACCCACCGGAGATAATATCCTGTCCTGCCCCCGTACCCTGACATTGACCTTTTTAACACCACCGGGAAAACGGGTCTCCGCCGGTAACCGGACTGCCTGAGTCCGATTATTTTCAAAAACAGTACCTTGAGCCATATCAGCCGCCACCCTCCAAGCTATATACATGAAGTATATAGCACCAATCCAAAAGCTGTAAAAAAGAAATCATATTTCCGATATGAGGCTTTGTTATTCAGGTTAAATCAAGACTATGCCCATCCAACATACACTACCTCTGCAGGAATCCCGTTTTCCTGAAAAAATGCCAACCACAATTTCTGGTTTTCCTGCAGCCTGTCTCCCGGTCCCTTAACCTCCAGCCACTGGTATCGATTATTTTCCGGATCAAACAGGATCAGATCCGGAAACCCGGTCCGGTTGTGGGCAATATCAAACATCAGTCGTTGAAACATGGCACGCAGTTGTTCTAACGGTATCAACGATACGGCCAGGGTAATCAGCTCCGGACTGAGTGCTGGCCAGATAACCAGACGATTGCTGATGCCCTGCTTCCTGCTACAGGTTGCCAGCAGAGTATCCAGAAGATTGCTTTCAGACATTTCTGCCAGCCTTTGATGAATCGAATCCTTACAGCTTCGATAAAAATCCGGAGTCATCAGGTCTGCTGGTCCACTCTGGAACGGATGGAAGAACGCCCCCTCCCTGTCGGCAAAGATAATATCCCAGAACCACAGGCCAGCAAGCCCATTGATCAGGGCATTTTCCACATAAAACACCTGCCAGCCCTGATGTTTGAAATGCGCCTGAACCTGAAATTCCACCCGCTGGCCATTGTCATTCAGCTCAAGAGTCCGTTCGTTAAACGGTGCGGTTTGCCGCCTGCACCTCTCGCCCCTCAGGGTTTTGGCAAACCGATGGGCAAAAGCCAGCTCCAGGCTGCTGGCCGGTGAGGCCTGTATCTCTTCACAAAGCGCCAAAGCGCCAGCCGTATCGTTAAGTTTGGCCAAAATGCGGGTACGCCGCTCCCGGGACGGGGGCAGATAGGACTGCTGAAAACTCACCATTGCATCACGCCATGCACCTTGCCGTTCCAGATCACGGGCAATAGCATTCACCAGACGGGCATAACGACGCTTAAGGGTCGGATGTCTGAAATCAGGCGACGGCGGTAATTTAGCGGCCAGGGCCTGTAACTCATCGAGGTCAAGTTTGTTATTTTCACAGGCAACTTCCTGCCAGAGTTGTGACAGGCCCAACCCCTGCTCCAGCTCCTCACGACTGTTAAACAATCGGGATTTCAGCGGGTAACTTTCGAAGTGATTCAACCCCAGGTCCTGAAGTACGAACTCCGTCAAATCCTGACTGTGATTACCAAAGAACAGGAACAATAAGGTTCTCAGTTCTTCCCGGTACAGAGGTTGAAGAATGGTAAATGGCAGATCAGGGCATGGGTTACCGCTATCCACCAACCGGTTCACCAAAGCCTGCTTACGTTCGCTTCGGTAAGGGCCAAGCTGGTCAGGAAAACAGCACAGTAACTCACTTTTGGTCATAAGGTCGGACAACGCGACCATATCCAGCAGCGGGTTAACCTGCATAAGACCAGCACAGGCCAGTTCGTTGATTGCCAGTTCAATCGATACAATTTCCGGATAGCTGAGTTTATCCGACCGAAACATCGGGCCTTTGCGCCCCACCAGCCGCACATAGAGTTTCTGAGCATCTTCCGTCAGCATCCGGAACCTGCACAGAAAATCAGTTTCACCGCAACTCAACAAATCAGCATACTGCCGCTCAACAAAACTGAGCAGCTGCTGAAAATTGGTCAGGTAATAATCTTCAGGTAATACAACCGGCGTTTGCAACGGAGCCTCTCCATTTACAGAAAGCAAAGTACAACCCATTCAATATTTATGTCAACCAGGCATAAAGCTTTATTATGGCTTAGTCATGGCTGCGTTTTTTTTGTTCCTATACCTGCCAGCATGCTCTTTCTGGCGTTCTGGCGCTCCTTCCGGCGTTGCTTTTCACGCTCTACATAAACGGGATCTTTGCGACGCTCTCTCTGGCGCTCCCGATGGAGCGCCCTTTCGCGCTCGAGATAAACGGGATCTTTGCGACACTCTCTTTGGTACAGCATGTGACGCTCTGTGTATGCGGGATTATTCCGGCAGCGTTCGCTCTTTGGGTAAGCGGGATTTTTACGTAGCTCCTTTAGGCACTCTGCGTAATCGGGATCTTCACGCCGCATCCTTCGACGCTTCTTGTCCAGCTCCCTCAGGCGCGCAGCGTAAACGGGGTCATTCCGGTAGCGTTCCCTGTTGCGCACCCTTTCGCGCTCTGCGTAAACGGGATTATTCTTATAGCGTTCCCTGTCGCGCCTCTTTTTGCGTTCTGCAGCGGCAACATTCAGGCGGCGTTTCCTCTTGCCCCCAGCTTTTGAAGCGTTATCTTCCGCAATTTTTTCTGCCTGGCTTGTTGGGTTATCACTTGCAGTTTGGTTCAGGTTTAGCGGATTAACTGAAGTAACTGGTGGTAAATCTTGTGGGTTTGTGGACGGGGCAGGAATATTGGTTGACTGATCTGCTGGATCCAAATGGCCCGCTGATGTTGACTCCCCAGTCTCAGGTTTGCCCCCCGACAGGCATACCTGCCCACTAAAGGGAATGTCTGGTATTGATGGTGGCGCATCATTACGAGCTACATTACCAGAGTTACAAATCTCATATTCAGCAGGGATTGAATGTGATATGTCAAGAATATCAGTTCCGAAAAAGTGTGCTGAATCTGCAGGTACCTGCAGTGCAATGTTATGTTTATTAATTAAATTAACAGGATCAGCGTTATCCTGGTGTATATAAAATTGACTATGGTAAACAGGAAAAGGAATGTCCAGCCTCTGAACAGGCATGCCGTGATACGTCGTTTTTTCTTTGCTGCTATTAATTTGATACGTTTGTTCTGTTAAATCTGTTGAGCCGGGGTAAAGATCAGAAAAAGCAAGACAGGATGGGGGCAAGTGATCAAGGGGTTTCATTGAATTATTTAATTATTGAATTTCAACTTAAGACTACTATTTTCGTTTAAAAGTTCCTATCCGGAACAACTCATTTAATATTTATGTCTACCAATTATAAATAAAAATCTGACATATCTATTAATAATAGTCATGTCAAGTGCCTATCCTCGTTCCCATTGCTTCCCATGGGAGGTGCAAGAATCGCAAACCCGCCACCTTTTGTTCCCTACCTCCCCTGCTTTACGTACAATACCCCACGGGATTGATGGGGAGTAAATCTGTGATCAGCAGGCTGGATCAAAAAACGACTAATACCTTATATAGCCACTTTGCCAGTGAACTGGCCTCAGCTGGCTTTATCGGGGATATTGAGCTGGGTTATGCTCACCGGACCGTTCTGGCAACGGACAATTCGATCTACCAGGTACTTCCGGAGGGGGTATTCTACCCTCGCTCAACAGAAGACATCAGCAAAATTCTCACCCTTGCCAATAAGCCGGAGTTTCACCAAATCGTGGTATCTCCCCGTGGCGGTGGCACCGGCACCAATGGTCAGTCCCTCACGTCAGGCTTTATGGTGGACACCAGCCGATATATGAACCAGGTTCTGGAGATCAACAGCAAAGAGCGCTGGGCCAGGGTTCAGTCGGGTGTGGTCAAAGACTACCTGAACGAGCTGGCAGCGAAAGAAGGCCTGTTCTTTGCCCCGGAACTCTCCACCAGCAACCGGGCCACCGTGGGTGGCATGGTGAATACCGATGCCAGCGGTCAGGGTTCTGTGGTGTATGGCAAAACCCGGCACCATGTGCTTGAACTGACCTCAGTACTGGCCGATGGCACAGTATGGAACTCCTCTCCCGTTGATAATGATCAACTTGAGCAACTGTGTCAGCGACCAGACCGTATTGGTGAGATTTACAGCACCCTGAAAAAGACCCACCGCGAACATCAACAACGGGTGTCGCAAGTATTCCCACACCTGAACAGAAACCTCACCGGCTATGACCTGGCCAATATTGTCAATAAAGACAACCAGCATGACCTGAATGCCATTCTCTGTGGTTCTGAAGGAACCCTGGCCATCATCAGTGAGATTAAAGTTAACCTGCTGCCTATCCCGAAACAGTCTGCCCTGGTGCTGGTTTTCTACCAAAGTTTTCAGGACTCGCTGCAGGATGCTCAAACACTGATGTCTGTCCGGCCGGGTTCCATTGAAACCATCGACTCACGTGTACTCGGGCTGGCAAAGGCCGACAGTGTCTGGGAAAGCGTCAAAGACTTTTTTCCACCGGGTTCGTCAGAACAGGCGAGCGCTGATATTGACGGCATCAATTTTGTCGAGTTTACCGGTGACGATGAAGCGGAGATTCAGCAGGGTATTGATCGCCTGAAAGCCGTGCTGGAAGAACCGGTCAGTATCTGCCGTGCCGGCCACAGCGTGGTGATGGGCACTGGCAATGTTAAAAATATCTGGAATATGCGCAAGCAGGCGGTTGGCCTGCTCGGCAATATGAAAGGCGACGCAAGACCAATACCTTTTGTCGAGGATGTTGCTGTTCCTCCGGAAAATCTCGCCGAATTTATTAAAGCATTTCGGGCACTACTGGACAGTCACCACCTTTCCTATGGCATGTTCGGGCACGTGGATGCCGGCGTTCTCCATGTTCGCCCGGCCATTGATATGAAAGACCCGGAACAGGAAAAACTGGTTCGGTTAATCAGCGATGATGTGGCTGCCCTGGCCAAAAGCCATGGTGGTGTGCTCTGGGGCGAACATGGTAAAGGGGTCCGTTCGGAATACGCACCGGATTTCTTTGCCGATCTCTACCCGGTGCTGCAGGAGATTAAAGGCGTATTTGATCCTTACAACCAGTTAAACCCCGGCAAGATTGCCACCCCCGCCACCGAACCGGTTCAGCTGCTGAAGATTGATGAAGTGCCCACCCGTGGCCAGCAGGACCGGGAAATTGAGCGCAATGCCTTTGCCGCATTCACCAGCAGCCTTTACTGTAACGGCAACGGTGCCTGTTTTAATTACAATCCCAACAGCGCCATGTGCCCCACCTGGAAAGCCACCTATGACCGGATTCAGTCACCAAAAGGCCGCTCCGGCCTGGTGCGGGAATGGCTGCGATTACAAACCGCCGCTGGCGCCGACATCGCTGGCGAAAGCCATAAGATCCGTCAGGCGGGTCCACTCTATAACGGTGGCCAAAAGCTGATTAACCTGGTGAACAAATGGCGGGGAGAAGAGGACTTCAGCCATCAGGTATACGGGGCCCTGGATAACTGCATGAGCTGCAAATCCTGTGCCGGGCAATGCCCGATCCAGGTGAATGTGCCCGACCTGCGTTCCCGTTTCTTCGAACTTTACCACGGCCGCTACCCAAGACCGGTCAAACACCATGTGGCCGGTTTACTGGAGTCAATGCTGCCCATACTCGCCAAAATCAAACCCGCTTACAATCTGGTCATGGGCTGGTCAGTGGCCAATACCCTTGCCGGAAAAACCATTGGCCTGCAGGATATCCCGGCCATTACCAGCTCATCACCAATTAACGACTGCTGTCGTGCTGGTGCAGCCATTGCCAATCGGACATTGCTGGATGCCATCCCCGACAGTGAACGGGATAAAACCGTTATCATTATCCAGGATGCCTTTACCAGCTTCTTTGAAACACCCCTGCTGACCGACCTGGTTGAACTGCTGATTCGTCTGGGCTACCGCCCTTTGATTGCCCCTTACCGACCCAATGGCAAGGTGCTCCACGTCTATGGTTTCCTGGGCCGGTTTGAAAAAGTCGCCAGAACCAATGGTAAGGAGCTCAAAGCACTGGCCGACAGTGGCATCAGCCTGGTGGGGATTGATGCTGCGGTTACCCTGACCTATCGGGATGAATACCACGAAGTGATGGGCAAAGACTTTCTTATAGCTGACGGCTCCCCTATGGCTGACGGCTCCCCTATGGCTGGCGGCTCCCCTGAAGTGCTGTTACTATCCGAATGGTTCGCCAGGCAGTCAGAAACCCTGCGTCAATTGCAATTAAATCTTTCCAGCGACGCTGCTGACGAATTTGTATTACTGGGCCACTGCACCGAGACTTCCAATGTCCCGGCAGCTCCTGCCCAGTGGCAGCAGTTATACAGTGACCTGGGCCTTAAACTCACCTATAAAGCCACCGGCTGCTGTGGGATGGCCGGCATCTATGGCCATGAGACCCGTAACCAGGAAATCTCCAGAAAACTCTACGACATGAGCTGGAAGGACGTTGTACAGAACCCTGAATACAGTGGCAGGCTGGTGGCTACCGGCTATTCCTGCCGCAGCCAGGTGAAGCGTTATGGTGATGGCAAGATTCCACACCCGGTTCAGGCTCTGCTGCAGTTGATGAAGCAAAAAGCATAGTTGATATCTCACTGCTTGGGGCAAATGGCCTAAGCAAGGTAGGGTTAAATTTTTCTGCAGACTATGGACAGAGAGTCCTTAAATTTTCTGTCCAGTCAAACTGATCGTTTTCAATAGCCCTGTGAAATGTAGTCAGTATAAAGTGATGGCCACGACGTTAACTTATGCTGTCCTGGCAGACTTAACGCTTTCAACCGTTTATGGACCTTCATCACAAAGGCACTGGTTTCTACCATATGCCTTTTTTTCCGTTCATCCTGAAGAAAAGCCTCAACATCACGGGTTATTCTTCTCCACTGTTTTTCACTCCCTGCCACCGGGGCAGGGATACTGACCAGATATTCCAGATCTTGCCGGAGGGATTGAGGTCGACCCAGAATCTTCCGGGTGTGTTTTATTGCAGAACTGCCCTGATCCAGAACCCACTGCATTCTGGCCTCCTCTGCCTCCCTGACCGCAGCTGGATTTAATTGGGCAAGCGTATTGACGGGCGATTTATGCTTGAGGCTTTCCTTAACGAAGGGCCTGATAATAACCCCTTTCAGGTGAAAGATAACGTTATCCACGGAATTTAACGGCTTGAGTAATTGAATATCCTCAGCGAAAAAAAAACAGTTTGAGTAATAGTAATCAAGTTGCAAATCACGGGTGAGTTCTTTATTTAAGATGGGTACTCTTCCAGCTTCTGCGATTCTCGAACCGAGATGTTCAATATCATCTTTCAGAGAGGCCAAAACGACGCTAGTCGCATCAGCCCCATTCCCCGAACTACCATCGAACTGTTCAATCAGATACCGGCTCTCAGGCCTGATGAGATCACCTTTGATGAGATCACCTTGATGTTGAACAACCTTTTCAATCAGTGGCGATATCGATTCCATGATTTTTTTTTGCCGCCCTTTATCCTCCTCAGAGCGTAAAAGAGTAAGTTTTTCCTGCAAGCCATGCAGCTGATTATACAGTTCAAGCTCCTGGATAACCCCGACCAGATCCTTTTTCAGCCAGGATACAAAATCCTTACAAGCCATTTTTCCTTTACGAAGGTCGTGAATTTTTGTAATAACCATTGGGGAACTCTCCCCGGTCCCAGGAACACGTTTGATATTTTCCCGAGCGGTTGGTACTTGTGGTATTCCTCTTACCTTCTTCAGTTTTTTTTCAATCGTTTTCCCAAGTGTACGCCAATGCCTGAATACCCCTGTGGCAAAAAACGAGGACTCTTTTTTTTCAGAGGAGTCATCGGGCTGCGTTATGGAAACAGGCTTTTGACTTGTCCCGCCGGTCGGTTTTATTGGCATAGTTGTCCCTGATATATGCCCCTGATGCTGAAGAAAATCCACCATATAAGATTCTTTACTTATAGAGGGGGTAAGAAACTGGTCAACAATATAAAGAGCTTATCGGTACAGCTGACGAATCTCAACTGTCACTTCATAAGCGTCAGCGACTTCTTTCAGAAACGCTTCTGCCACCACCGCCAACGCGCGGTAAAAGCCGCTCTGATCCGCCTCAGCCACCAGTTCCAGGTAACGACCAGACCATGGCAGCAGATGAGTGCCGAGCAGTTCCACCACCGCATCGTCATTCTCTGTTTCCATAAAGTAAGCCATGGCCAGAATCATCAGACCAAATTGATCTTCCGGTTCATTCAAA
This sequence comes from Endozoicomonas sp. SESOKO1, assembly GCF_024606265.1. Classification (GTDB taxonomy): domain Bacteria; phylum Pseudomonadota; class Gammaproteobacteria; order Pseudomonadales; family Endozoicomonadaceae; genus Endozoicomonas. Next base: position 31,020 of record NZ_JAHHPP010000154.1, on the reverse strand, counting down.
TCGGTATCCAGTACCACCTCATTTGTTCGCAGAAACTGGCGATAAGCCTGCGCCGTTTCACCCAGCAACAGATTTTCCCTGTCCATATACACAGATCCCCAGGGGGGAGCGGGCATGGCTCCCTGACCTTCAAACAGCAGGGAAAATTGATAAGGCAATTCTGCTATATCCGCAGAACACAGACGCGCAGTGGCTTCCTCTATGAGAGAAGGCTTCTGCCAGTCCAGCAGAGCGGGCAGCTCAGCCAGTTCGGAAATAACGCTACTGGCTTCTTCGGAGGTTGGAGAATAATAAAACAGGGTTCCCAGCATTCTGGGAAGAACAGCAACAGCAGACAACTCGGCACTTCCTGAAATCAAACGTACGGAGATCACTATAGAGGTGGGCGGTTTTCCTGAGTATATGGATTAATACCGAAAAACTGTCCCGGGGAAGGCTCACTCCCTGAACGCCTCAATTGCCACGACAAACGGATCTGCCTGATACGCTGCCCAGTAATCGCTACCCTTCACCTTAAGTCCTTCTTCGGACACGGTTGGATAAAGCACATTCACGCTGGCAAATCCGGCCTCTTTCAGGCACTGAACAATCCTGTCGGTAGACCAGCAGTAGTCGGTAAAATGAACCGCGGTTTCACCAACTTGAATGGCCAGCTCAAACGGGTCACCATCCTGCAGTTTTTCCACAGAGTCCACTTTTTTTCCATAGCAATCATCCGGGGCCAGAGGGTTTTCCTGAACTCGGGCATGACGCCCGGAATCCATGGCCAGCAGATAACTATAACCGCCCGGTGACGTATGATACGCGAGGGTTTCTGCCAGCTCTTTCAGGTGACTCAGGCTGGCCATGCGGCAGGTCAGCCAGAAGGCCAGCACCGCAGGGAATGATCGATCCAGTCGCAATGACGTTGGATCTCCCTGTATAAACTCAATACCGGGGGCGGCAGACTCATTCAACTGCATCGCCCGATCCAGCAAGGCCGGACACTGATCCACACCCACCACCGACTCAGCCCCGGCCGCCAGGGCAAGGCGGGAAAAGTAACCTTCGCTGCAGCGCAAATCCAGCACAGAATTGATCGGGTGCGTCATGAACGCACTTTTTACATAAGGGGTGTAAATGTATTTGCCAACAGGTGACTCAGCCACCGCAATGGCATAGTCATCCGGCGTGAAAAAATGACTCATGTTCGCGAATCCTTAATAAACAATCTGACCAAATCCAGGGCAATGGATTATTCGGTCAGGTGTAAAAACACAGTGGCTAATGGCGGTAGCGTCATCACTAATGAATGCCGCTGATGATGCATTGGCAAAGGCTCTGTAACCAGGGGCAGTTCATTGACAACATCACTGCCGGAAAACTCACGGCTGTCGGAATTGAACACCTCTTTCCATGTCCCTGCCCCGGGAACTCCCAGCCGGTAATGCTGCCTGACCACGGGTGTAAAATTACAAATGACCACCACCGGTGAGTCACTGAATGTGTGTCGGCTGAATGCGATGACTGACTGCAGCTCATCATCCGTGATCAGCCACTGAAAACCCGTTGGGTCATAATCGGAATGCCATAAAGCCGGTAAAGACTGATAAGTGGCATTCAAATGCTTGACCATAGTCGTTAATCCACGGGAATATTGATTTTCCTCCGGCAAAAACCAGTCCAGCTGACCATCGTGATTCCATTCACGGTGCGAGCCCAGCTCCGCTCCCATAAACAACAATTTTTTACCAGGATGCCCAAACATATAACCGTACAAAGCACGGAGGTTGGCAAATTGCTGCCACTCATCTCCGGGCATTCGGCCAAGCAGTGTGCCTTTGCCATGGACGACCTCATCATGGGAAAGGGGTAAAATAAAGTGTTCACTGTAGTTGTACACCATGCTGAATAAGATCTGATCATGGTGATAGCGGCGGTGCTCCGGATAGCGGGCCAGGTAATTCAGGGTGTCATGCATCCACCCCATATTCCACTTGTAACCAAAGCCCAGCCCGTTGTCGTAAGTTGGCATGGAGACTCCCGGCCAGCTGGTAGACTCTTCAGCAATCATCATGGCACCGGGATAGTTCTGGTATACGGCTTCGTTCAGCTCCTTGATAAACTGGACTGCCTCAAGGTGCTCATTACCCCCCAGGACATTGGGCTGCCATTCTCCTTCTCCCCTTGAGTAATCGAGATAGAGCATTGAAGCGACAGCATCCACCCGCAGACCATCCACATGGAACTGTTCAAACCAGAACAACGCATTACTGATCAGAAAGTTTCTGACCTCCGGGCGGCCGTAGTCATAAATAAGGGTCTGCCAGTCCGGGTGCCATCCCCTTCGGGGGTCTGCATATTCATAAAGATGAGTGCCATCAAAGTCTGCCAGGCCGTGACTGTCAGAGGGAAAGTGTGCAGGTACCCAATCAAGAATAACCCCGATACCAGCATCGTGAAGCCGGTCTATTAATGCTTTCAGCTCATCCGGATCACCGTAACGACTGGTTGGCGCAAATAAACCCACCGGCTGATAGCCCCAGGAGCCAGTAAAAGGGTGCTCATGAAGAGGAAGAAATTCAACATGAGTAAACCCCATCCCTTGCACATAAGGCACCAGTTGTTCAGCCAGTTCCGTGTAATTCAGCAGCTGCCCATTCTTTGCTTTTTTCCAGGAACCCAGATGTACCTCATAAATACTGACCGGTCGATCTAACCCCTGGTGCTGATGCCATTTCTTACTCTGCCATTGATATTTTCCGGAGTCATAGACAATGGATGCATTCCCCGGTGCCTGCTGGGCATAAAAGGAAAAAGGGTCCGCTTTATGGGGCAGAAGCTGTCCATTCTGATCTTTCAGCTCGAATTTATAGAGATCGCCCTCTTTCACTTCCGGAATAAACAACCGCCATATACCACTGTTACTGCTGGCCATTGGGTGAAGCCGACCATCCCAGTGATTAAATGAACCAATCACACTGACACTTCGGGCATGGGGAGCGTAAAGGCGGAACATGACGCCTTGCCAGCTATGGCCTGAAAGCGTAACACAATGGAGGTGGGCACCCAGTACATGGTGCAGCCAGTAGTGGCGGATGAACGGTTCTGTGCGACAAAGGTTTGAGAATTGATAAGGGTCGTTCGCCCTGAACTGGTGATGCTGGGCATTGGTGACCAGAAGGTGATATGCCCGGGGCTGTGAGATATCCGGAAATTTCAGCTCAAATAGCCCCGGTGCAATATGGCTGGCAGAGCCCAGGCTGTTCCCGGTAACCTCATCAATGATATCCACATCCATGGCATCTGGCCGCCATATCCTGATTACCAGTCCTCTACCGGTCATGGCGGGATGCCAACCGAGCAAATCAAAGGGTCTTGCACAGCAAGTATTCAGCAGGTCATCAAGCACGGTATCCAGGCTGTCGGAATCCACCCGGATGTCTTCAAGAACACCAGCCATAATCAGCTCCCTGTGTGCCAGGCATCACTATTCCGGAATATTCCAGATAGTTTTACAATAATCGACAATGGATCGATCCGATGAAAATTTGCCCACGGAGGCGGTATTAATGATCGCCATGCGCCACCAGTGGGATGGATTTTTCCAGGCTTGCACGATCCGGTCATGGGCATCACTGTAAGACTGGTAGTCAGCCAGTGTCAGGAAGTAGTCAGAATCCAGCAGGGACTCCACCAGCGGCCGGAAGGCATTCGGTTCGTCAGGGCTGAGGTCTCCTGATGCCAGCCAGTCAATCACCGCTTTCAGTTCTTCATTGTACTGATAGACGTCCCGGGGGTTATATCCCCGTTGACGCAGATCACTGACTTCATCCACCGTATTCCCGAAAATAAAGATATTGTCCTCGCCCACCTCTTCGGCAATTTCGACATTGGCGCCATCCATGGTTCCTATGGTCAACGCGCCGTTCAGGGCAAATTTCATATTCCCTGTACCTGATGCCTCAAAGCCGGCGGTTGATATCTGCTCCGACACATTGGCCGCCGGAATGATTTTCTCAGCCAGACTCACGCGATAATTGGGAAGAAAAACCACCTTCAACTTATTGCGAATGCGGCGGTCATTATTGACCCGTTCTGCCACACGGTTAATAGCGTAAATAATGTTTTTGGCCACCAGGTAACCCGGCGCCGCTTTTGCTGCAAAAATAAACACCCGAGGCGGCACATCCAGATCCGGATCTTCGAGCAGACGACGGTAAATCGCCATAATATGCAACAGATTGAGTTGTTGCCGCTTGTACTCATGCAGCCGCTTGATTTGTACATCAAAGATGGCATCCGGACTGACTTTTACACCGCACAGCTCATCAATAACAGCGGCCAGGTGCTTCTTATTATCCAGTTTGATTTGCGCAAACTTTTCCTGGAAACCGGGATCATCGGCCCAGGCCTTTAACTCGCTTAATTGTGAAAGATTGCTGCGCCAGTCACCTTGCGCTTTATTTTCAGACCCTCTATTTTGAGACCCTCTGCTCTGAGACAAGGTCCGATCAATCAACCCTGCAAGTTCCGGGTTACAGTAAGCCAGCCAGCGCCTGGGAGTTACGCCGTTGGTAATATTAACAATTTTCCCGGGCCAGAGCTGGTCAAATTCAGGGAAAAGCTTTGCCTTCACCAGCATGGTGTGCAGAGCGGCAACACCATTGACTTTATGACTGCCAATCACCGACAAGTATGCCATACGTACCATCTGTGGTTCCGCAGGGTTTGCCGGCTCTTCAATAATGGACAGACGATGCTTCATCTGATCGTCATCTGGCCACTGCGCTTCTACCTCTTTATGCAGGAAGTGGTAATTGAGTTGATGGATCAATTGCATATGCCTGGGCAAAACCCTTGCCACCAACCCCTGTGGCCAGGTTTCCAGGGCTTCAGGCAGTAATGTATGGTTGGTGTAACAGAAAACGCTGCGGCATACTTCCAAAGCCTTGGTAAAGACAAAATCCTCCTCATCCATCAGGATCCGCAACAGCTCAGGCACGGCAATTGCCGGATGCGTATCATTTAACTGGATGACGACTTTACTGGTAAATTCTTCCCAGCCCTCATGCTCACGTTTGTAACGTGCAATGAGATCAGCCAGCGAGCAGGCAACAAAGAAATACTGCTGAATAAAACGCAACTCCTTACCTTCAGGATGACTGTCATTTGGATAGAGCACCTGACTGATATTTTCGGCGAGGATTTCCCGGAACCTGGAATCCTGATAACGACCGGCATCAAAACTGTCCAGGTCAAACCCTTCTGTTGCCCTGCCCTCCCAGAGGCGCAGGGTGTTAACACGCTCAGTGTTATAGCCGGTTATTGGCAAATCCCAGGGGACACCCACTACTTCCTGGGTATCCTCCCAGAGCTTATTGCCATCAACCTCCCGGACCTTGCCGTATAAACGCACAGCCTGCTTTCTTTTGGGTTTCTCAATCCCCCACGGAAAGGTGTCTTCCCGCCAGGCATCCGGACTCTCAACCTGTTTACCGCCAACAAAGCCCTGCTTGAACAGACCGAAGCGGTAATTAATGCCATAACCAAAAGCGGGAACGTTCAGAGTGGTCAGTGAGTCGAGAAAACAGGCGGCCAGCCGTCCAAGCCCGCCGTTACCCAGCGCAGGATCCGTTTCGTATTCAAGAACGTCCGAAAGGCTGACGCCAAAACTGGCCATGGCTTTCTCAGCCTGATGATAGATCCCGAGATTGTGAAGGTTATTCCCCAGCAAGCGCCCCACCATGAACTCAAGTGACAGGTAATAAACCCTTCGGGCTTCATTGTCTTTTTCATCCCTGCGGGTTTTCCCTGTATGGTCCAGATTGATATCCCTGGCAAGAAGGCTTAAGGCTTCCCAGTAATCTCCGGGGGTCGCTTCTTCGGGTTCAACCCCGAGAGACTGCTCAAGATGACGTCGAATTTCCTGTTCAATCTGAACCGCATCCATATTACCAACTGAACCCATATCTACATTTATCCTATTCATATCAAACACTCTCTTTTGCCAGCTCAAGCTTTTCAGATTGATTTATTGAGAGAAGTCGCCACAGAAAACAGCTTGAGAGAAGTAACTAAAGAATATGAATCGGGGCAGGGAACAAAGCTGTCCCTTGCTCCATTGGAAATCATGAAAAACCATCAATAAGTTATAGTTGCCTGACTCTGATTAGGTACATTTTTGTCATTTTTTTTTAGAGTTATATCGATTCAGGCAATATAAACGACAACAAATAACTGACTCGTATAAACTAAACGTCAACTGCCGATTTGAAAAACCATACACAGGGAAAATAATATTAAAAGCAGACTGTTAATAACCCAAATATCACCTGAATCAAGGTATTGGATATTCTTACTGGCATACTCAAACTCAGCGATTATTATTAGTCAGTACTCGGTTCATTCATCCGGCTAAAACCTGACCGGTTCTTTAGCAATCAATCAGGGTTCTTCCAACCTGTTAACTACTTCCTTTACCCGAATAACCAGCAGCATCCAAGCAGTCTGGTTTACCCGGAGAAATCAGAAATGATCCCTTCGCTGATGAAAAAAACCTTTCTTGTCATCCTGGCATCACTATCACTGATTGTCACCGCCAACGCCCGGGCCTTCAGTTCCGACGAACTGTTAATCTGGGTGGGTGGTGACAAAGCCTATGAGGGTATTCGCCAGGTAGGTACCCAGTTCACCAAAGACATGGAGATAAAAGTTAAAGTCGAAATACCGGAAAATATTACTGATCGCTTTCAACAGGCTGCAGCCTCCGGCAGTGGACCTGACATTGTTTTCTGGGCTCATGACCGATACGGTGAATGGGCAAAGAGTGGTTTACTGGCTCCTGTCAGCCCATCACCAGAATTCAGGAAAGGCGTCAACAACATTGGCTGGGAAGCCATGACCAGCGATGGCAAAATTTATGGCTACCCCATTTCTCTCGAAGCCATCAGCCTGATTTACAACAAAACGATCCTGCCAACACCGCCGGCTACCTTTGAAGAGATGTTTCCACTGGCCAAAAAGCTGGAACAACAGCCAGTCCCCAACAAGAACAATGAAACAGGCATCATCACTATTATGTGGGACCAGGATCAACCCTATTTCACCATGCCACTGCTGGCAGCAGATGGTGGTTATGTTTTTCTGAAAACGGCCAAAGGCTATGACGTCAAGAAAACCGGCGTAAACGATAAAGGCGCAATGGAAGGTGCCAAAATGCTGGTCGACCTGATCGATAAAGGTGTGATGCCCCGTGGCGTTGACTACGGCGTAATGGAGGCTAATTTCAACCAGCAGAAAGTTGCCATGATGATTACCGGCCCCTGGGCCTGGGCGAATCTGGATAAGAGTAAAATCAACTATGGTGTTGCACCTCTGCCCAAACTTCATGGCAAACCGGCCAGGGCATTTGTTGGCGTATGGGGGGCGGCACTGAACAATGCCAGCCCCAACAAGTCCATTGCCCAGGAGTTTCTGGAGAACTACCTGCTCACCGAAAAAGGGTTGACGATCATGAACAACAACGTCCCTCTGGGTGCTGTAGCCAATAAGGCGATGATGGAAAAACTGATGAAAGACCCTCGTATTGCAGCCACTTACCAGAATGTTGAACAGGGCCTGATTATGCCCAATGTTCCGGAAATGGGTAAATTCTGGTCTGCCATGGAGACCGCTCTGCGCAATATCACCAGCGGCCGACAAAACTATCGTGAAGCACTGAACGACGCGGCAAAACGCATCATCGGCTAACCGTTTCCTGTTGGTAAAAAAGAGGCCAGCACGCCATGAGCACATCAGCCATGAGCACATCAAGAGCTACCAGAAGTAGCGGTGCCTACCTGGTGATCGCCATTGTCGCCGTTATCGATCTGGTACTTTTATACGGTGTGACCTTGATGTATGCCCAGGGAGAGCTGGCTTTTGCCATGCTCGTGCTGGTTCTTGCAGCGGCAGGTTCATGGGTTTTTATCAGTAGAAAAGGGTACAACTATCGCTATATTTACCCCAGCCTTCTGGGAGTAAGCACCTTTATTGTCTTCCCCCTGATTTACACGGTTAATGTCGCCTTTACCAACTACAGTTCCAACCACCTGCTTTCCCTTGAGCGGGTCAGGACTATACACCTGGCAAAAACCTTCCGCACCGGCGGCGAATCGTTTGCTTTCAAGCTGTATCAGGAAGGCCCTGGCTTACGGCTGGTGCTGATCGGTGCAGCAGCCGGTGACGAGCACTACCTGACGGAGCCATTTACCGAACGTAATGAACCACAGGAACTGAAAGCCTTTGTGTCCAGCCATCTTCCCACCGGAGCAGTGCTCCCTATCCGGAAAGTCATCAAAAAACGTTCAGTCCTCCAGAAGCTGGATATTGTGCTGCCCGATGGCACCGAGCTGGCCATGACCAGTCTGAGAAAGTTCGGCGCTATTGCCAGGGTTTATCGTCCAGATGACCACGCTGACCGGCAATATCCGGAACAAAACGCTGCCCTGATCGATAACCGCACCGGACAGACCATCTACCCTGATATGGAGACGGGATATTACACGAATGAAGATGGTACAGAGCAGATTGGTCCCGGTTTCACCATTTATACGGGCTGGGATAACTTTGTCCGGGTCTTCACTGATCCAGGTATCCAGGGGCCTTTCCTGAAGATTTTTACCTGGACGGTCATTTTTGCCGCGCTTTCTGTCACTTTTACCCTGGTCATCGGCCTGTTAATGGCCTGCCTGGTACAGTGGGAACCGCTTAAGGGTAATGGTGTTTACCGGCTGCTGTTGATCCTGCCTTACGCAGTACCGGCATTTATTTCCATCCTGATTTTCAGGGGACTGTTCAACCAGAATTTCGGTGAAATCAACCTTCTGCTGGATATGCTCTTCGGTATTAAACCGGAATGGTTCAGTAATGAACTGCTGGCCAAATCCATGGTCATCATTGTCAACACCTGGCTGGGCTACCCCTACATGATGATCCTCTGTATCGGACTGTTGAAAAGTATTCCGGATGATCTCTATGAAGCTTCGGCCATTGATGGCGCGTCACCGGCCCAGAATCTTTTCCACATTACCATTCCAATGATCATCAAACCGTTGATTCCACTGCTGATTGCCAGCTTTGCCTTTAACTTTAATAACCTGGTTCTGATTGCCCTGTTAACCGATGGTGCCCCGGATATGCTCCACGCCACTACCCCGGCCGGAGCTACTGATATTCTGGTGAGTTACACCTTCCGTATTGCCTTTGGCTCCTATGGCCAGGATTACGGTCTGGCCTCGGCAATTGCCACCGCAATCTTTCTGATGGTGGGCTTTATTGCCTGGGTAAACCTGAAAGCAACACGACAATTGCAGTAGTCGGGAAGCTTGTTTTTAAAAGTCTTTCGTAACGAGGGTTAAGAAAGGAGAAGTCATCGTGGCAATGGTGCAACCAAGAAACCTGAAGTACCGGGTCTGGACAGCCCGTATTCTGATGTGGCTTTTCCTGCTGGTTATCCTGTTCCCTTTTTTCATGATTATCTCGGTTTCCCTGCGTACCGGTAACTTTGCCACAGGTTCCCTGATACCTGAAAACCCCAGCCTTGAACACTGGTATCTGGCACTGGGTATCCCCTGGGAAAATGCCGATGGCTCTATTACACAACCACCGTTTCCAGTACTGACCTGGTTGTGGAACTCCATCAAGGTCGCCATCATCAGCTCGGCACTGATATTGATTCTGTCGACAACCGGCGCCTATGCCTTTGCCCGGCTGCGGTTCCGGTTTAAACAACAGATGCTGACGGCCATGATGATCCTGCAGATGTTCCCGGCCGTTCTTGCCCTCGTTGCCATCTACTCGCTGTTTGACCAGATTGGCGACTTCATCCCCTGGCTCGGCCTGGATAGCCTGGGTTCCGTCACACTCGCTTACCTGGGTGGCATGGCACTGCATATCTGGCTGATCAAGGGGTACTTTGAAACCATCGATAACTCCCTGGAAGAAGCCGCGGCTATTGATGGGGCAACGCCCTGGCAGGCCTTCCGCTTTGTGCTATTGCCCCTGTCAGTCCCCATTCTGGCGGTTGTTTTTATCCTGGCATTTATCGCCAGCATCGCCGAATACCCCGTAGCCTCCGTACTGCTCCAGAGTATGGATAATCTCACGCTGGCGGTGGGCTCAAGGCAGTACCTGAACCCACAGAACTATTTATGGGGCGACTTTGCCGCCGCTGCCGTTCTCTCCGGCTTTCCGATTACCATTATTTTCCTCGCCTGCCAGCGCTGGATCGTCGGAGGACTGACATCGGGCGGCGTCAAAGGTTAAAAAAACGCCGCCCGTCGCCCGCTTCCCGCTGCCCGTAAAAGCGGTCCAGCTTTTGCGGGCAGCGGGAAACGGGCGACGGGTAACGATCTTTTAAAGGTGTCCTATGGCAGAAGTCAAACTCGTCAACATTGCGAAAAGTTATGACCAGGGACAAACCTGGACCCTGAAAGACATCAACCTGGACATTGGTTATGGTGAATTTATTGCTTTCATCGGCCCATCCGGTTGTGGCAAGTCAACGTTACTGAGAATGATCTGCGGGCTGGAAGATATCACCAGCGGTGAGCTGAGCATTGATGGCGAGAAAGTGAATGACTGGCCACCCAATGAGCGGCGTGTGGGCATGGTCTTCCAGTCTTATGCCCTCTATCCCCATATGTCGGTTGCCGAGAACATGGCGTTTGGCCTGAAGCTGGCCAAGGCGAAAAAAAGCGTGGTGGATGAGCGGGTTGATGAAGCAGCCCGAATCCTGCAACTGCAGGCACTGCTGGAGCGTAAACCCAAAGCCATGTCCGGAGGTCAACGACAGCGGGTCGCTATTGGTCGTTCTATTGTGCAACAGCCCAGGGTCTTTCTGTTTGATGAGCCGCTGTCGAACCTTGATGTCGCCCTGCGTGTCCAGATGAGGCAGGAAATCGCCCGATTACATCGCCGACTGAAAACCACCTCCATCTACGTCACCCATGACCAGGTTGAAGCCATGACCCTGGCTGATCAGATTGTGGTATTGAGTCCCCTGGCTCAGGGAGCAGCCACCAACCTTGAGCAGGTGGGTAAACCGCTGGAACTTTATCACCATCCAGCCAACCTGTTCGTTGCCGGCTTTATTGGCTCGCCCAAAATGAATTTCTTTGACGGGGTCATTGAGACAGGTGGAGCAGATGAGACGCTTATTCGCCTGACCACCGGCGAAACACTCAGAGCCTTTGTCGATACCGGCAAAGCTGATCCGGGCTCCCGGGTTGTGCTGGGTATTCGACCGGAACATACCCTGGCGGAAACCGACAGTGGCAATGCCGTTGACGGGCGGATTGAAGCGCTGGAGCGGCTCGGTGCCGAGTCATTTATCTATATGAGCCACGATACCATTCGTGAGCACTTTATTGTGCGGGTAGAAGACTCCCTGCGCCGGGAAGAAGGCAGCAAAATACGTGTCGAGCTTCCTCCTGAGCATTGCTATCTGTTCGATGCAAACGGCATTGCCTTTCGCCGAACCCGGGCACCGGAAATTGATCAATAAACTTGCCAAGTGAGTCCGTTATGCACGAAATCAGGCATGAAATAACACAGATTGATGCTCTGGCCGAGTTCTGTGGTATTCCCGCCCACTACATTGATGCCGCTGGCAATCCGGTCACCGTTGAGAAGGACTATAAACGCAATGCGTTAAAAGCCATGGGTGTTGCCGCTGATAACGAGCTTGAAATCCAGGCCTCAATCGACGGTATTCTGAGAAAGCAATGGTCACCGTTGATTCCTGTCGTTCATGTGGTTCACTGCGGAGACCTTTTTACGGTTCCCGTCCAGGTTGATGAAACCCATCGGAATGACTCGCTACGTGGTGAAATCATCCTGGAAGACAGCCGTTCAATACCACTTGCCATAAACCTGTCAGAACTTTCAGAAGAAGACAGGCTCTCGGTGGACCAACAGGAACGGATCCGGCTGCTCTGCCCTCTGCCGGAAGACCTGCCTGCTGGCTACCATCAACTGTTCGTTACCCTTTCTGCTGATCAAGCTGCCGATCAGGAAAGTTGCCGCCTGATCGTCGCACCACAGACCTGCTACGAGCCTGATATTCTCAGCTTTGAACGACCCGGGCCTACCGAAAAAATCTGGGGAGTCAGTGTACAGCTCTATACCCTTCGCTCAGAAAACAACTGGGGAATGGGTGATTTCAGTGATCTCAGGCAGCTGGTGAACAGACTCGGGCCACAAGGGGCGGATATTGTCGGCCTGAACCCGATTCATTCGCTCTACCCGTCCAACCCTCTGCATTGCAGCCCTTACAGTCCATCGAGCCGAAATTTCATTAATCCACTGTATATCGATGTTACCGCGCTGAAGGAGTATCAGGATTCAGCAGAAATACAGCAGCATGTGAACAGTGATGACTTTCTGCGTCAGTTAAAGAAAGCAAGGGACAGCTCTCATGTGGAGTATGACCGGGTTGCTTCACTGAAATTTTCTGTCCTGGAAATGGCTTTCCGCCATTTCGAGAAGCACGACACATCACATCAATCCTACAGGTCAGCAGATTTTGGTCATTATTGTGAAGAACAAGGCAAAGACCTTGAACTCCAGGCCACCTATGAAGCCCTCTTTGAGCACTTCAGGGCCAAAGATATCAATAGCTGGGGCTGGACCTGCTGGCCAGCGGACTATCAGGACCCTGACAGCCCAAAGGTGAAGGATTTTGTGGCCCGGTCAAAAGAGAGAATCCGGTTTTACATGTACCTGCAGTGGATTGCCGAGCAGCAACTGGCTGAGGCCCAGCAGGCCGCTGTTAAGTCCGGAATGCGGGTCGGCATTTACCGGGACCTTGCCGTTGGCGTAGACAAGGGCGGCGCGGATGTCTGGGCGCACCGGGACAACTATGTGCTCAATGCCAGCGTCGGTGCCCCGCCCGATACTGTTGCGCCACAGGGGCAGAACTGGGGACTGCCGCCCTTTGACCCGAACAGGCTGCAGGAACTGGCATATACCCCATTTATCGATATGGTGAATGCCAATATGCAGCACTGTGCAGCACTGCGTATTGACCATGTGATGGGCATACTCCGGCTCTGGTGGTGTCCACCGGATAAAACTGCAGACTATGGCGTCTACGTTAATTATCCGCTGAAGGACCTGTTAGGTATCATTAAACTGGAAAGCCAGCGGCAGCAATGCCTGGTTTTTGGCGAAGACCTGGGCACCGTGCCGCCGGAAATAGAAGCAGCGCTGCCACCGGCCCATTGCTACTCCAATGAAGTGGTACTTTTTTCCAGGGTCGAAGATCATTTCCTGGCGCCAGAACAGTATAAAACACGAGCACTGACCTGTATTTCCAATCACGATATTCCCACACTCAGGGCCTGGTGGAACTGTAATGATCTTGATTTACGACAGGAGCTGGGTATCTACGATTGGGCCAGAACAGAACAGGAAAAAGTTGCACGGCATGAAGACAAACTGGCTCTGCTGAACACACTTGCGGATATTGGCGAAGCGCCTTATGGCGTAGACCCAAGTGATTTAAATTCTATGGGCTATAGCCGGGAACTGATGGAAAAGATCCACTACTACCTGGGCAAAACTTCATCCAAAATCATTGTGATCCAGCTGGAAGATGTGCTTGAGCTGGATACCCCGGTGAATGTTCCCGGTACCAGCAGCGAGTATCGTAACTGGAGCCGCAAACTGACCCGCAATATCAGCGAGATATTCACCAGCGAGGAAAACCGGGTATTGTTCAAAAATCTCGGGCTGACCCGAAAGGCCTGAGAGAGACTGCTCACCACAAAGACACAGAGGCACAAAGGAAGCCGTTTACTTTAAGGCTCCAGCGCTGGAGTACCGCGCATATCGGATGTGACTATGCACCACTGGGAACAGAATTTCTTCCCGGTGGTCTAATAACAACGAATATTACTATTTTCCGTCTCAAACTTAAGACTTTCAAGCGGATACGCAGCGGCAAGCATTACATCGGGTACGTCTGATACCGTGACAACATCGCCACTGCCAACAAAAAAGTGAAAAACAAAAATGACAGTTTGAGAAGCAACGGCCTTGCTCATCGCCGTTGGGATACGAAACCCAATCTGGAGAAATCTCGATAATGACCATCGACGGACAACCATCATCGCCCTCATTCAGCCCGCATCCTGCTGCAACAGGTAATAAACCGGAAACTTCAGCCCTGTCTTTTCGATCGCTAACCAGTCAGATCGCCTACTCACTCACTTGCATCGACAATATTGTCAGGTATATTCCCAACCCTGCCTATTACATAACCCGTGCTTTACATTCCTCTCCCGGTGGTTTTCTTACCCTGCTGACCCTGGCGGGCAAGTGCGTAACAGCCGTTAATGCCAGCCCTTATACGCCGCCCTCAGTGAACCCGTCTCCAACTTCTGCAGCAATGTCTGCAGGAATGGCAAACTCACCGGTCACCATCCCTTCAACACCGCCCTATATTCCCCCTCCCCCTCAACCTGGCTGGATGGCAGAACTGAGCAACCATGGCAATCCCCCTGAAAACCGTGCGCACAATGGGGGTGAATTGATTAAGGAACAAATTTCACAATCCACCATTGATCGCCCTCCGCCCATCGAAAACCGGTGCATTGAAAAATACGCATTCCTCCCCCCTCCCAGATACAGTATGGTCTGCCCCGGAACTGTATTCCCTGCCGATAAAATCCGTAATTTCCAGGGTGAATATCTGACCTGCGAAAACGCCGAATACACTTACTCCAGACATCCAGATCCAAATGATCTGGCCGTTTGGCGAGCCAGAAAAGACCTTGCCCCGGATACAATGACCGACAGACTGCGCAAGTCTTCAAACCCCGAAAAGTCCGCTACTATTTACTACCCCATTAAACATGCCTGGAAGTGGGAACAATGTCAGCTGATTAAAGATCCATCAATCTGCGGCACTTATGAGGTATGTGAGGTCACCAAACGAACAACGCGAACTGATCGGAACCATCAGAAGCGGACAGAATCCATGATTTGCAGGAATCTTCCAAGAACCTGTTATGCCGATGTCCCTGTTCTATCACATCAACGTTGTGGTCAGGGCAAAATTGACTTTAGCGTGGAATTTTTAAAAAAAGATCTTCGCCAGCATCATCAGGGTTATGATGGCATTATGCCCAAGGGTTATGAGCTTTTACCCGGTGAAAAAGAGACGATCTCTGTCAAAATCAGCAGCACGACAGGACAGCTTGTACCAACACTGCATATTTCTGAAGCCAGGAACCAATACACCTCTTCCCTGAGTGTCCGGGACCCGAACATTAACAGTCTGCGATGCCGCGAAAACGGTTACGACAGGATTACCTTTGCAATCGAAACCGGTAACCGGATCCTGTCCGATTCGCCTAACATTCTCTCTTCCCATGACCGTCCAGTCTCTGACGCGATAATATGGAATGGAGAATTTGATGTTAACGGAATTTATAACGCCAGAGGTTACCCCCGGGGTTTAAGGTTACCAACCAACGGACTGCAAATCTTTGATGCTATTATGGAATCGGTGTCTGAACACTCAAGAAGTGCAACGCTGTCAGTCAAAGTCGAACTGTACGAACCAGGCCTTTTATGGGGTGAATGGCTAAGATCAACGGCTTACTTTAATAAACAAAGCCTCCATTGTCAGGATGAACACAACGATAGCAACGACTGGACTTCAATATGCGAACTCAGATTTGACGAAAGCCCAGGCGACATGATTTTTCACTCTCAGCTCCCGGGAGTCGTTTACCCACTGGTTAAAACATTTTGTTACTTTGCCCCTGCAGGCTGCTCTGATAAAACACCTTCTTACCGAAATGACCTGGTGCCCGGCTATCGTTACACCTTTAAAATGTCCACAGGTCTTGATCTGCCTTTCTACCATTATGAATCCTTTTCCCGAAATAGCCTGGATATTCCCTTTGAAGCCAACCCGGAGATTGATTTGAGAACATGGCAACCCTTCTTCTGGAAGGTTGTTCGCAGCACTCAGTACACTGCATTGTTTGCGGGAGCCTATAGTCTTGTTGCTTATGCAGCCAATAACCGCTGAGTTTGCGACCATGGCCAACTGTAGAGTGTGAAAACCAGTCGTAGATATAGCCAGGAGAGATGGTAACGATAAACTTCGCTCCCAAAAGCAGGGATGGCAGCATACTTCTGCAACCCAATAACTCCATGAGTTGGCGACAGAATCTGCTGTTACTGGGGTTGATAACCACCCTATCCCTGGTCATTGCTGTCGGCTTCTACCTTGCAGGGGCCAAAGCCATCCTGCCTTTTTCCATGCTGGAAGTCATTGCCTTATCGGCGGGTACTTATTACTGTGTTTGGCAGCGCCAACGAAAAGAGCTGATTACCTTTCAGGAACACCAGGTCACTGTTCAAAAGGGCTTTTATCAACCACTGACCACGCACCATTATCACCGCCTGTGGTGTCAGCTGGTTATTCGCGAAGCGGTCCATCCATGGAAGGCGCCGTCCATTCACATCCGCTCCCATGGCAAGGATTTGGAGTTAGGCTCCTTCCTGAACAGGGAGGATAAACTGATCCTGCTCGATCACTTGAAGAAACTGCTCAACAACACGCACATTTCTCAATAAATGCAGAAAAACAGTCCATAAAGTGAACATTTTTTTGCCCATCGCCAAACCCTGAACTAAATTCTTAACAGGCTCTGGCTACGCAGCCAGAGATAAATACTCAGGATATTCCACAATCTTTCGTCGAAGCTGTGTCAAGTCATTCAATACAGCCTGATTTATACGACGCACGTATTACCCCTTTTCCTGCACGGAAAGCAGGCTTTGCTTTTTCAACACACATTAACCGACGGCTTCCAGCTATTATTTATGCCCCCTCACCAAGGCGTGACGCGGCTACTCCAACGACACATGCCTTTCTTCAGCGGCAGGATGATAAAGCCGGAGCCGGAAAAACACACAAGGTAGGTTAAGCATGCTTTCCAGGCATCAATCAACTTCAACCCCAAACACCGGGCTGGCACTTTTATCCCAGATGGTGTCATCGGTTTCCCGTCGTTCATGCCAGTATTGCGGAGCAGTGGCCATTGCTTCTGCATCCACCTGTGCAATGGCGGTAACAGGAGATGATATTAATTTCACCGCTTATGCCCGTTCAGGTATTGGCAGCACTGACAAGGGGGGGCAACAGTTATGCTTTAAAGCAGCAGGCGCCCCCTCAAAGTATCGTTTGGGTAATGAGTGCGAAACCTATGCAGAAATGAAGTTTGGTGCAAATCTTTTTGATCAGGATGGTGTGCAGTTTTACCTGGATACCAATATTGCCTACAAAGTTGCCCAGCAAGACGACTATGAAACCACTGAGCCTGCGGTTCGGGAGATGAACCTGAAAGCAAATGGCGTCTTTGGAGACGCGCTTCCCGGTGCAATGTTGTGGGTGGGCAAACGTTTTTATAATCGTCATGATATCCATATTATCGATTACTACTACTGGAATCTATCTGGTCCAGGTGTTGGTATCGAGAACATTGATGTAGGGATCGGCAAGTTTGATGTTGCGTGGGTGAGAAATCAAAATAAAGTGATATACCCTTCCTGGCAGGCTGGTGCTAAAGCATCAGTTACAGTACCTGCTGGTGGAGTCACTGAAGATGAAGTAATACCAGTCAATGCTGAAACTTCTCCAGGCTATAAAACAGAAAACATTACCACTAACATAATTGACTTCCGCTGGAACGAAATTCCGATAATGGATAAGCTTAGTCTGGAGCTTGGAATTGACTACGGGATAGGCAGCCCTGCCGATAACCTGTCCGTTGGCACTTACCATAAAAGCACCTTCGATAAGAACGGCTGGATGTTTACCGGCGAACTTACCTGGGACGTACTGGGTGGTTTCAATAAATTCATTGTCCAGTACGCCACGGATGCCATGACAGGGCCTGGCACTGGCTCAGCGGGTATGTATCTGCAAACTACTGACTGGTACAAAGGGAACAAACTCTGGCGCATTATGGATCATGGCGCTGTCTCCCTGATGCCTAAACTGGATATGATGTATGTTCTTGGCGTAACAGAAGTTAAGTATGATAAAAATGATTTGTATCCCAATTTTGGCAAGAAAACGACTTGGGTAACAGCAGGTATCAGACCTTCCTGGAAATGGAATGACCTGACTAGTACAACCGTTGAAATTGGTTATGATCAGGTTAAAAACGCCAGCTCTTCTTATGTGGACGAACCTGATCTTATTAGCAGCGGATTGTTCAAAAGCAAACTCTGGAAGTTTACTCTGGCACAGCAATTCCACCCTCAATTCGGTAACTGGGTAAGACCACAAATTCGTATCTTTGCCACCTATGCCAACTGGAACGATGCTCACGGATATATTCAAGGATCAGGGAAACCAGCCGCCAACGCGATACCCAACTCATGTAGCGGAAGCAGCAATGCCTCAGAAATTTGCAACGCACTCGGCCTCGAATACTTCGACACCTTTACCACACCCCAGCAAATTATGAATGCCTATGGCAGCAAATCTGATGGCTGGACTTACGGTGCCCAGATGGAAATCTGGTTCTAATCCAGCTTAGGTCGGTTGCCCTTGTTCCCACGGTCCTCCGTGGGAATGCATACCGGACCTCTGTGCAAATATTCATCCCCACGCTGGCATGGAAATGCGTGGGTATTAGCGCTTTTCTACACTACAGTTTTTTCTTCGCCCGTTCCGTCTCAAACTTCTCCAGTCGTTTATCCCAACCTTTAAAGCGCTGGCGGCAATAATTATCCAGCTCACCATAAGTCTGGAAATACAGCTCACAGCCGTCATTGATGGGCGCATCAAACTCACAGGCGTCATTACTGTGTTCCCGACAGATAATGGGGCGTCGCTCATAGATACCACAGCGATAATCCGGCAACAGAAACTCGCAGCAGGTCTGGCAGAGCAGATACCAGCCATTGCCATCCTTGAAAATATGCACCCCCTTGTGAGCCACCTGCCAGAGCAACACATCAAACGCCTGCATACTGCGGGGCGTGTCCAGCTCCTGGGTAATGTAAGAGCAACAGAGGGCATTACACTGATCGCACTTGTTGCTGGAAGTGATGTCTCTGGTTTCGATCCGGTTAACCATTTCTGACACGATAAGTAATAAGTCCTGTTATTTAAAAATTATTTTACTGATCCTGGCCACTGAATGCTTGATAAGTAATGGTTCCGAAATAACTTCCACATTTCAACACACGCTACCCAAAAAGCCAGCCCCCCCTTTGCTTATACGGGTAACGGGCAACGGGAAACGGACAACAGGTGACAGCAAATTCGTCCCCCTTATAATTAACTAACAAAAAAGCCGAACCACTGTCTTCATAGGCAAAAACATACGAACCTTCCCATTATGTTCACACAGAACTTCAAACCCATATTTTGCATAAAATGTCTCTGCTGCATCGGTTAAGCAATCAACAATGATGGCGTATGCACGCATATGAGCGTTTATTTCCCACAGGTATTTCAAGGCATTTATAAGGCAGATTTTTCCTAACCCCTCGCCCTGAAATTCTCGATGAACCGCAAGCTGTGCGATCAAAAATACAGGAACAGGGTATCGTGGCAGCTTCTTTACCAACGCTTTAGGTAAAGTGTCTCGACAAATTGAGCAAGGTGCAATGCTGTAAAATGCACAGATTGGTGTTTTTTGATTTGGCGAAGGGGTTGATGCGGGCAGAACCATTGTACGACTGACACCTGCCTGCATATGTTTTGAGGCTTGAGTCTGGATGAACAAATTAAGTTCCGCTTCACCACAATCAAATGACGCTCTATCGTGGATACCTTTATCGAGTTCCACAAATTCCCTTGACCAGCTCACCTGACACCTTTCTCTTCGGTAAATGTCAGGGCATCCAGCAAGGCTTTATTGGGCGCCTTTGCCTTTTCGCAGGCTTCTGTAAAGCGATCAAAGACATCGTTTTCAACGGTCATCTTTTCATATTCAGAAATAACCTGTGTAGCGTCTTCATCCATAAGCCTGACAACGTATTCGGTCAAGCTCTTCAGTCCCAGTAGAGCTGAAGCCTTCTCTGCCTTAGCCTTGATCTCCTCATCAAGTCTCAGGTCCAGGCGTGCAGTAGCCATATTCCACCCTCCATTTGTACGGATATTTTCCGTATAGACAGAGTTTAGACCTGAGCGCGTCTACAAGCAAATTGTACGGATAAATGACGGATCATTTAGTGAACGAAACCTGGCAACGCACCAGAACTCAAGCCACAATCCTGACCGGCACCCGACGGCTACCCCAAATGCCGGGTTGCTGTTCAAACACACCGGCAACCGGCGTCCCACACTGCTGGCAGATCCCCTTACCTTCAGACGCGTCAACTCCCCATTCCCCAAGTACATACCAGTCACGCTCAATAAGCAGACTATGGCACTGATGACAGCGGGTACTGCCACCGTCGGCATCATGGACATTGCCGGTGTAGGCGTAGCGAATGCCGTGATTCAGCGCTATTTGCCTGGCCATGGTCAGCGTAGCAGCAGGTGTATGGGGATGTTCACGCATTTTCCAGTCGGGATGAAAGGCGGTGAAGTGAATGGGAACGTCGATGCCCAGGTGCTCAACAATCCACTGACACATGTCGTTCAGTTCACGCTCGGAATCATTTTCACCGGGGATCAGTAACGTGGTGATCTCAAACCAGACAGTGGTTTCATGTTTCAGGTATTCCAGCGTTTCCAGCACCGGTTGCAGAGCGCCACCACAGATCTTGCGATAGAAGTCTTCACTGAACGCTTTCAGGTCAATATTGGCTGCGTCCATATAGCGGAAAAACTCAGCGCGGGGCTGATCACAGATATACCCGGCAGACACCGCCACCGATTTCAACTGTTTTTCATGGGCCGCCCGGGCAACATCAATGGCATATTCCAGGAAAATCACCGGGTCATTATAGGTAAACGCCAGGGACCGGCAGCCCAGTTGCTCAGCGGTATCCGCCAGTTGCTCTGGTGATGCCCGGTCGGCCAGGGTATCCATCTCACGGGATTTGCTCATATCCCAGTTCTGGCAGAATTTGCAGGCAAGGTTACAACCCGCTGTACCGAATGACAGCACCGGGGTTCCCGGCAGAAAGTGGTTCAGCGGTTTTTTCTCAATAGGGTCAATACAAAAGCCGGAGGAGCGACCATAGCTGGTGAGCACAATCTGGCCACCTTCACAGGCGCGGACAAAACAGAGTCCCTGTTGCCCTTCCCGAAGCTTGCAGGCCCTCGGGCACAGGTCACACTGTATTCGCCCATCGTCCAGTATATGCCAGTAGTGTGTTGATACATTTCCTGACGGTGTTTTTTCTCTGAGCATGATCCATCTCCAGACCAGGTTCACTGCCTGATTGTCATCCTGATGGTATTACCAAGGCTATAATTATAGGCTCTGCCGACATTATTTGAGCGATGCAAATTGCAAATAAAGAGAGTGGTTTATTTCGCTTTGAATGTGCCGGCAGGCTCAGCCACTCTCGGGGGGAGAACCCATAATGATTATTCGCCAACCCGCTGTAGCCGGAACCTTTTACCCGGACTCACCCACCACCCTGGCCAACCTGGTCAAAGAGATGCTCAGCGATGCCCGTCCCAGGGATTTCTCACCGAAAGTACTGGTCGTTCCCCATGCTGGCTTTCAATATTCCGGCCCTGTCGCTGCCAGCGCCTACCGCCTGCTGCACTCGATGCGCCAGCGTGTTCACCGGGTTATCCTCCTCGGCCCCAGTCACCGGGTTCCGCTACAGGGCATGGCCCTCCCGGACTGTGAAGCATTTGCCACACCCCTTGGTAATATTCCACTGGATATTGAAGCCATGGAGGAGCTGAAATCATTCA
Source organism: Endozoicomonas sp. SESOKO1 (assembly GCF_024606265.1). GTDB lineage: Bacteria > Pseudomonadota > Gammaproteobacteria > Pseudomonadales > Endozoicomonadaceae > Endozoicomonas. Next base: position 9,137 of record NZ_JAHHPP010000154.1, on the reverse strand, counting down.
GCCAGGTAGAGACCGTTGATGAAGCCCATGCCTGCGAGCACAGTCTCGAAGTCCAGTGCCCTTTCCTTCAGGAATGTCTGGATGACTTCAAACTGATTCCGATCGTTGTTGGCGACACCAGCCCGATAGCGGTAGCTGAGGTGATCGAGCACCTCTGGGGAGAAGAGGAAACCCTGATTATTATCAGCTCCGACCTCAGCCATTACCACACCTATGAAGAGGCCTGTTACCGGGATAACCAGACGGTAAAAGCCATTGAACAGCTCAGTTGTAATTTAACCGGTGGCCAGGCCTGTGGCTGCTATCCTCTTAATGGCGTGTTGAAGGTTGCCCAGCATCGGGGAATGGATGTCATTACGCTTGATGTACGCAATTCCGGCGATACTGCTGGCGATAAAAGCCGGGTGGTGGGTTATGGGGCCTTTGTCATTCAATAGACAGATTATTTATCAAGGCGGTACACAGCCACAAATCAAGACGCTCAGCATTATTATTGTCAGATGACATAAAGCCGAAATTCAGAGGTTCCGTTGGGTGGCGATAAATACCAGAAGGAGGCTTTCAATGCCTCTAACGAAAGAAAACGGGAATTTCTACTGTGCAAATCGAACCCACAGAAAATCAGAAAAGAGAATTATTACGCCTGGCCCGCAAGACCATCAGTGAAGGGTGTACGCAGGGTCTGCCACCGGAGCCATCACAGGAAAGTGAAGACCTGGCTGACTTCTTTGTGCAACAGGCCGCCAGCTTTGTAACACTGCAAAAGCGTGGGGAACTCCGGGGCTGTATTGGTTCAACCCGGGCTTACCGGACACTGCTGGATGATGTGATCCACAATGCCTTCGCCAGCGCATTCCGGGATCCACGGTTTCCACCGGTAACTGAAAATGAACTGAACGACATCAAGATCGAAATTTCCATACTGACACCTCAGGAACGGATGGACGTTGCTGACGAGAAAGACCTCTTAAAGCAGCTGCATCCGGGCATCGACGGATTATTGATTCACAATCCCCAATACAGCGCAACGTTCTTGCCGCAGGTGTGGAAACAGCTGCCTAACCCCAGGCAATTTCTGGCTCATTTGAAAAGCAAGGCAGGTATGGCTCCGGGATTGTGGCCTGACGATATGGAGTGCTTTCGTTATCGGTGTGTCAAGTTTAAAGAAAGGAGGAACTGAAGCTGACTATTAATCCGAATAGCCAGATTTATACAACGGTCACCGGGACAGGACTGCCCGATGACCATGAATTTTCAATAACACGTTTTTAATAAAACGCTCTTATTCAAAAAAGAGAACGCTTCAATTAAACCACTTCAAACAGGAAGTGATTTTTCTTACCCAATTTCACCAGGAAGAACCGACCATACATGGCGCTCTCTGCAGCAAAGCACTCTGGCAGGTTCATATTATCGGCAGCACCACGAGCTACACCGTTAAAGAACACTGCGTTATTAGCCAGCGCATCCTTAACCTGCTTGCCTGACTTAACCATGCCGACTTCGGCAAACAGCTGCGTCATCGCCTGGCCTTCCAGCCCGGTCCGCTCGATAGTGGCACCTGGCAGGCCATCCTGCTTCAACTGCTCCATATCGGTTTCTGAAAGCCGGGTAATGTCACCGGAAAACAGTGCTTCAGTGATCCGCTCCGCCGCCTTGAGACCTTCTTCCCCATGCACCAGGCGGGTAGCTTCACGGGCAAGAATCCTCTGGGCTTCCGGCCTGCCCTGACGCTCAGCATCAGCTTGCTCAATGGCCTCAATCTCTGCCATGTCCAGGAACGTGAAGAACTTCAGGAAACGGTACACATCCGCATCAGCGGTATTCATCCAGAACTGGTAAAACGCATATTGAGACGTCTTTCTTGAATCCAGCCAGACTGCACCGCCTTCCGTTTTACCAAACTTGGTGCCATCAGACTTGGTAATCAATGGTACCGTTAACCCGAAAGCACGGGCCTTATTCTGACGACGGGCAAGGTCAATACCGCCAACAATATTACCCCACTGGTCACTGCCACCAATCTGCAGGGTACAGTCATAACGACGGTTCAGCTCGGCAAAGTCCATTCCCTGGAGCAGGGCATAGGAAAACTCGGTAAAGGAGATACCAGCGCCTTCCCGGTTCAGCCGTTGCTGAACAGACTCCTTGTTGATCATGGCATTCACCGAAAAGTGCTTGCCGATATCTCTCAGGAAGTCCAGAACATTCAGGTTCCCCGTCCAATCCAGATTATTGGCAACAACGGCTGAGTTTTCTCCGCAGTCGAAGTCGATAAACTGACTCACCTGGCCCTTGATTTTCTCAACCCAGCCAGCCACAACCTCCGGGGTATTCAGTTGACGTTCAGCGGCCTTGAAGCTTGGGTCACCAATCAGACCGGTGGCCCCACCCACCAGGGCAATGGGTTTGTGACCCGCCTGCTGGAAGCGCTTGAGCACTAGCAATGGCACCAGATGGCCAAGATGGAGACTGTCAGCCGTAGGATCGAAACCACAATAGAGCACCCGGGGCTGTTCGCTCAGATGAGTGTCCAGTTCCTCGACGGCAGTGGTCTGCGCGATGAGCTGGCGGGCCTGAAGATCTTTCAGCAACGGGTTTTGACTATCGGACATTGGCCTTTTCCTGCGACGATTTGATGATTCAACCGGAATACCGCGGTGGATGCCAGAAGCTCTGACACCAAATCAAGAAAAAACTTCCTGCCAAATCAGCCTGGCAGGAAACGATCAATAAAAAATCAAGCCGCCCAAAATACAACAAAATGCTGCAGGAACAAATGCCTGACCTCTAAATAATGTAAATTTCAGTGTATTTACCTTACCAGCCCTTTACCTCTTCAGACTGGAACTCACGTTAAATCCTCACTGTCGAATCAGTCCAGAGTGATTCAGATTACCTTTCTGAAACACAGGCTTCTGGTTTTCAGGGAGGTTCGGTATGCATCCCACAGGGGGAGAATTCTTTGGATTATCCACAACCACTGTCGGCACCAACAGCTTCAACCTACCCTGCAGCTCACTCGGGCACATCCCAGGTTTCCCAAGAAAAAGAACCAGTGTGCCAACCTGAAGGGACGGGTTCAGTTTTTTCAGCAGGTGATGCCGCCTGGGTGGTCATGCGATCCCTTTCAACAGCCGCCGAGTGCCTGAATTTTGTTTGCAGAAAGGTGGTCGTCTTGTCCAGTGTCTGTTTTGGTGGTTTTATCGGGCTGCTTCAATATGCTCATGAGAACCTGGGGAATAGAACGGCTCAACAGGTGCCAGCCAGAGAGAAGAATAGAATTGGCCAGCAGTCCCTCTCCCAGCTTAGTGATAAAAAGCTCACTGATGAAAAGCCCACTGATGAAAAGCCCACTGACACAGAACCCATACAGCAAACGACTTATCTCCAGAATCCCCCAGTGGAAGAATATGTCAGGCAAGGGGCCAGCCGATGGAAGCATTTTGTAGAGTCCAGTACAACACCGGGTTCTGAATATAGCTGGGTGCATCTTGTCAGCGTGGTCATCTCCGTAACCCTTTCCGTGTATCTACTGGGTGTCGTAGGTACCATTATTCTGCATACACCAGACTGGCTGTTTAAGGCAAAACCTTATTTCTATCTCAATAAACCGACTTCCCCTGAATCACTTTCCCGGTCAGCATCTACTCTGCCTTTAAGCCATCAGGATCCACAAATGCCACCACTTGATCCGGAAGTTGAACGCCCATCCCGGGCCAACCCGGCCTGCCAGCCCGCTCTCCTGCCTACCGAACCACCGACCGCCATGACCTCAACAAAGGAATCAAGCCAGGAGTCACAATGCAGCCAATCAACCACCGCAGTAGACACAGGCAATAAAAACCAAAGCCCCCAGCTGCCCCCCAAACCCACAAACCAGCACGGTACTGCTCCAGAACCACTGACTACCAGTGCTCAAACAACTCAGCAACCGGGCACCAGCCCTGTATCCTTCTCACAGGCAAACCATCTATCATCAGTACAACACCCAGTGCAAAAAAGGCTGCACTCGTGTATTCTGACCCCTGCAGGTGATGACATTCCAACCTCAGTTCCAGTACATCAATTCTGTCGATGAACAACACGCATAACTGAACCCGTCATTGCCCGGCACTTTATAACCTCTTATAACCTTTTATAACCTCCACCCTTGAAACGACCAGGCAATAAAATAGTTCGTGAAAATAAAGACACTGACCAGAAAAAATCATAATTTAACTTGTACTGACGAACCTTTTCTGACAGACATGACTTACGGTGTTTTTTACCGTTATAATTTATTGACTGGCACAATGAAGACAGCGTTAAAACCTTAATGAATAAAGCCATCCCGAGGGGCGCAACACGGATCAACCAGCGCCTGAAACAGTTCCCCAGGCGACACTTGCTGCTGGCAAGTACGATCGCTGCCGGCATCATGGGATTGATGGCTCTTTTACCCTCTGGTAACGTAGAAGCCAGACGTAATGAAATCCCGATGTCCATCGATGCTTTCCAGCCTCAGGAAGACACCCTGGAGCTGACCAGCAGCAGCGAAGCTACCCAAACTTCTCCATTTATCACTGACCAGGCCAGCGACAAAAGTTCTGATCAATCAGAAACATTGATCAAGGAAGTGGAACAGGAAGCAGAAGCCAAAGCACTGGCAAAAGCCGCCTATGACCTGGAGCAAAAGCTTGGAAAATGGCACAATGTTACCATTAAATCCGGTGATAATTTATCCGTGTTATTTAATAACCAGGGACTGAATGCCAGTGTCGTTTACCAGATTGCCAACACGCCCGTGTATGGAGAAGCCCTGGCTCAAATACGCCCTGGAGAATCCCTGGAATTCCGGATTAATCCGGAAGGAACACTGACCCAGCTGCGTTACGTCAAGTCCAGACTGGAAAGCATCTTCTTTAATAAGGGAGACGATGGCTACCAGGCAGAACTGATTACCCTGTCACCGGAAATCCGGCCCACCTACGCCAGTGGCATCATTAATAGCTCTCTCTTCCTTGCCAGTCAGAAAGCCGGCCTTTCCCAGAACCTGACCATGGAACTGGCTGGAATTTTTGGCTGGGATATCGATTTCGTTCAGGATATCCGCAGTGGTGATAGCTTTAATCTGCTCTACGAAGAGAAATATCTGGAAGGGGAAAAACTGGGTGATGGCGATATTCTGGCTGCCAGCTTCACTAACCAGGGCCAAACCTACACCGCCATCCGCTATACCGACAGTAACGGCGATACTGACTACTATACCCCTGATGGAAAAAGCATGAAGAAGGCGTTTCTCCGTACTCCGGTGGACTTTACCCGTATCAGCTCAAGTTTTAACCCCAACCGCCTGCACCCGGTATTCAAGACCAAACGCCCGCACCGGGGGGTCGATTACGCAGCACCGATGAACACTCCGATTAAAGCCTCTGGCGATGGCCGTGTGCAGTTTTCCGGCTGGCAGAATGGTTTCGGCAATGTGGTATTTATCCAGCACCCGAATAATATTGTTACCGTCTATGCCCATGCCAATAAACTGGCCAGTCTGAAAAAAGGCCAGAAGGTTCGTCAGGGCCAGACCATAGCCTATGTTGGTAAAACGGGCTGGGCCACCGGGCCTCACCTGCACTATGAGTTTCGTGTCAATGGCGTTCACAGAAACCCGATGACGGTTAAGCTCCCGGATGCAGCACCTATCGCCAAAAGTGAAATGGCTAACTTCAGGAAAAGATCCGAACCGATGATTGCCAGTCTTGAGAAGCACAGGGAAACCCTTCTGGCCACTCAGTGATAAACAACAATGGTTCAATGAGCCTCCCTTTCAGAGACGCACCGTGTCAGATATCTACATAGGGCTTATGTCCGGTACCAGCCTGGATGCCATTGATGCTGCAGCCGTTCACTTTGATGGCCATAGCCCAACACTTCTGGCCAGCCACAGTACTGAATGGCCTGCAGGACTCAAGGAAAAAATTCAACAGCTCTGTCAGCCCGGCCATGATGAAATTCGTTTGATGGCCGAAGTGGATCCGGCCATCGCTTATGTGGCGGCAGAAACGGTCAATGCGCTTCTGGACAAGGCAGGGCTTGCCGCTGACCAGGTCAGGGCCATTGGCAGTCATGGCCAGACCATCAGACACATGCCAGAATCCGGTTACACCCTGCAGATCGGTGACCCTAATATCCTGGCAGAGCAGACCGGCATTACCGTCATTGCGGACTTCAGGCGCAGGGATATGGCCGCCGGTGGCCAGGGAGCCCCGCTGGTTCCCGCGTTTCACCGTGCGGTTTTTACCAGCAAAACATCACACCGGGTGATCGTCAACATTGGAGGCATCAGCAATATATCGATCCTGCCTGCTGAAAATAGTGAGCAAAACGCCGTAACCGGCTTTGATACCGGCCCGGGGAACCTTTTAATGGACTATTGGTGCCAACAGCAGTGGGGGCAACCTTATGACAAAGATGGCCTTCATGCTGCTCAGGAGCCTCATGACCCAATCCTGCTGGAAACCATGTTGAGTGACCCCTTTTTCCGATTACCCGCTCCCAAGAGCACAGGCCGGGAACTGTTCAACCCGGCCTGGCTCAATGCCATGCTTGAAGGCTTTCGTGGACTCTCCCCGTCCACTATACAGGCAACCCTGTGTCGCCTGACGGCCCGTTGCATTGCCGATGCGATACAACAATATGCCCCCGATACTGATGAAGTGTTTACCTGTGGAGGCGGTGTCAATAACAAGACCCTTATAGCAATGCTAAAAGAGGAAATGTTCGGCATAAGGCTGGGATCAACGCTGGAGCTTGGTGTTGACCCCCAGTGGGTAGAGGCTGTCGCGTTTGCCTGGTTAGCAAGACAGAATATGTCAAGACAACCCGGCAACCTGCCTGCGGTTACCGGAGCATCGGGTTTGCGATTACTCGGTGGAAGTTATTTCCACTAAAACGTTTGTTGAATAGAACGTCCCTACCATGGCAAGTCTATCTTTGGTCTATAGTAGGCTCACAGTTATTCCCTTTCTGCTGTTCGATATCTCCTTGTAGCAATACTGGATGCATTATGGAATTCAAAGACTACTACAAGATTCTGGGTGTAGAGCCTGATGCTGATAAGAAGACCATAAAAAACGCCTACCGAAAGCTGGCCAGGAAGTATCACCCGGATGTCAGTGACCACCATGATGCTGAAAACCAGTTCAAGGAGGTGGCTGAAGCCTATGAAGTACTGAAAGACGACGAAAGACGTGCAGAGTACGATGAAATCCGTCAGTACGGCGGGTCTCAGCAAGGCTTTCATCCACCGCCCGGCTGGCAACCTTCCGGGTCCTGGAGCGACAGCGGGCAACATTTCCAGGGAGATTTTTCAGATTTCTTTTCGTCTGTCTTTGGCAGCGGCACCTTTGGCAGCGGCACGGACTCCCGGGCCAGTGGTTTTGGACAACGAAGGATGTATGGCCAGCGGGGCCAGGATATCGAAACCGAGATGCCTGTCTTTCTTGAAGATACGCTCAGTGATGAGCGCAAAACCATTTCCTACAGCCTGCCCCATTACGATGAACATGGGCAAGTTACCGAGGTAAATAAAACCCTCAAGGTAAAAATCCCACCCGGCGTAACCGATGGCGAGCTTATCCGACTGAAAGGCCAGGGGGCCCCGGGTATCGGAGATGGCGGCAATGGCGACCTGTATTTGCGCATCAGGCTGGTACCTCATCCACTATTTGATGTGGAAGGGCATAACCTGATTATCACCCTTCCCCTCGCTCCCTGGGAGGCAGCGCTTGGCGCCAAGGTAACGCTGCCTACACTGTCCGGCAAGATTAACCTGACCATTCCGGCCAACAGCCAGGGTGGCCAGCGCTTACGGGTAAAAGGCAAAGGCTTGCCCGGCAAGCAGATACGGGGTGACCTTTATGCGCTGCTGAAAATTGTTCTGCCCACGAGCAACGACAGCGTCAAAGAGTGCTGGCAACAGCTGGCAGAACAGGTTCCCTTCGATCCACGGGCCGAGTGGAGTGAAGCCTCATGACCGATACACAGACCACCTACCTGAGTTTCACTGAAATCTGTCTGCAAACCGGTGTAGCAGAAGAGACCGTCATCGAAATTATCGAGCAGGGGATTGTCGAACCCATTGGCACTTCACCCGGTGAATGGCAATTCAGTCCAGCCATGGTACTGCTGACCAGAAAAGCCGTACGCCTGCACCACGACCTTGATATAGACTGGCCGGGTATAGCACTGGCTATTGAGTTACTGGAAAAACTGGATCAGCTTCGGAAAGAGAACCGTCACCTCAAGGGGCGTTTAAGTCGCTTTATTGGAGACTAGCCGGTAAAGAAAAAATCTTGCCACGAAGGCACGGAGACAAGAAGAGATCTTTCCCTCCAGGACTCCACGGCAAATAAGCCGTAAACAGGCCTTTTCCGGATGACTGACACAACCATACATACGTCGGTTATGTTATGTTTGCTGATCCCTATAATCGCATATCAGATGTTGCTTCGTGGTAAATCCTTTACCGCACTTCTCAATCTGACAATTGAATGGCTTCTGATCCCTATGAGTGACTTCGTGCCTTATCATTTGCTGCTTCGTAGTGAATACTTTACCGCACTTCCCAACACGGCAACTGAATGGCTTCTGACCTGAATGAATGAATTCATGTCTTTTCATATTTTGCTTCGTTTTAAATCTTTTACCACAATCCTTAATTTTACACTCATACGGCTTCTGACCACTATGAACGAATTCATGCATTTTCAGATCATACTTTCTACTAAAAGCCTTACCACAATTTAAAAGATGACATTTATATGGTTTATACCCCGCATGTGCGAGTTCATGTACTTTCAAATAATGTCTATGGTTAAATCCTTTTCCACAATTTTCAAACTTACATTTAAATAGTCTCTGATTCGTATGAATTAATTCGTGCCTTGTCAGTAGATACCTCTCAGCAAACTGCTTCCCACATTTTTCTTCCTTACATTTAAATGGTTTCTTCCCCGAATGAGTGAGTTGGTGCCTTTGCAGACTGAACTTACGTTTATATTTTTTATCGCAACCATCGAAATCACACTGATAAACTTTCCTCTCTTCTAATGGCAGGGCTGATTTACCGGATTGCTGATGTTTCTGTTCATCAGTTT
>NZ_JAHHPP010000153.1 GCF_024606265.1 Endozoicomonas sp. SESOKO1 | reverse complement strand
TTGAACTGATGTCAGGTGTGCGGAGAGAATCATCCCTACAGGCCCCAGCAAAACCTGCCAGAACAGGGTCGTGAACTCCCCATCGCCTTCCCCCGCTCCATGGGAATCCATGAAGGACAGAGCCTGTTCTTTGAAATGCAGCTGGGCCGTAGCGCCGCATTCCTGTCGCTGATCCAGCCGTTGATCGTCAAACACCTGTGCAATGGCACGTCACAGCCCGCCATGGCACTGGATAATCTGGAAAAAATTTACACGCAGGTGCGCCCCGGCTTTATCCGGGTTGATGCCGATGAGATCACCTACCCTGCTCATATTATTCTGCGCTATGAAATAGAGCGCGACCTGATTGAAGGAAACATCGAGGTAGATGACATTCCCGAACTCTGGCAGCAGAAAATGCAGGATTACCTGGGTCTGGATGTAGCGGGTGATCACAAAAAAGGCTGCATGCAGGATATTCACTGGCCCATGGGTTCATTCGGCTATTTCCCAAGCTACACCCTGGGTGCCATGGTCGCAGCACAGCTGTTTGCCGCTCAGAGAAAAGCGATGCCCAATATTGAAGACTTGATTCGCAATGGTAATCTTTCCCCGATGTTTGACTGGCTGAAAAGCAACATCTGGTCACAGGGTCGAAAGTATTCCACGGCAGAACTGCTGACCAGGGCGACCGGAGAGCCATTAACGGCCAGTTATTTCCAACAACACCTGAAAGAAAGATATCTTGGCTGAGCAGCTCTGGGAGCCTGTCCGAGAGAAATAGCATTTTCATCAATAGCACGCTCTGGTTAACTATGATGAAATCTACTGTTTTGGCAGTAATCTCTCCACCTTATCATCGAGGTTAACCTGATGCGGGGCATCAAAACGACACATGTCCGTCATATATTTCAGGGCCTGGCAGCACTGATCATCATCATGACGGGCATCAAACTGGGCAGCACACTGGTCATCCCCCTGCTGCTTTCTGCCCTGCTTGCCTTGCTGGCCAATCCTGTGGTTAATTTACTGGCGCGATTCAGGATCCCCCGAATCCTCGGGATCGTCTTCACATTAACGGCTTTTGTCATCTTTGCCCTGTTCTTCCTGGGTAATGTTGCCAGCACGGTTCAGGAGTTTACCGCTGCACTGCCCGGGTATCGGGAACAAATGACTGAGACGTTCAAAAGCGCCCAGGTCTACCTGACACAGATAAATATCCATATTGACCTGAAAACCTTTATGGATTCCTTTGACCCATCAGCGCTGGTCAGCCTGCTGACCAACATGATTGGCAAACTCGGCAGCACCATGAGTTTTGCCCTGCTGATTTTAATCGCCACTATCTTTATGTTGCTGGAAGCCCCCCTGCTGCCGGGTAAACTACGCATGGCACTGTCATCCCCGGACCATGAATTACAGAGCATGCGCCGTTTTCTCCGCTCATTTAACCGTTATGTGGCCCTGAAAACGCTGATCAGCATGTTCACTGGCCTGCTGGTTGGCGTCATGCTCTGGGCAAAAGGGGTGAACTTTTATGTGCTCTGGGGACTGGTCGCTTTTCTGTTTAACTTTATCCCGAATGTCGGCTCCATTGTGGCAGCTATTCCCGGCATACTGCTGACGCTTCTGCAGTTTGGCTATGGCGATGCCATGTTGGTTATGGCGGGTTACCTGGGGATAAACGTGTTGATCGGTAATATCATTGAGCCTAACGTCATGGGACAGGGGCTGGGACTGTCTCCCCTGGTGGTCTTTCTGTCGTTGATTTTCTGGGGATGGTTGCTGGGGCCTGTAGGGATGATTCTCTCCGTACCACTTACCATGTTTATAAAGATCATGATGGAATCTTCCAAACGCTGGCGGAGTGTGGCTATTCTATTAGGGCCTGATGACAGCGCAGAGCAGCACGGGTAAAAGAACAGGATGGAAAAAGGGGACCGGTGATGGTTGATAAGCCTGATGTTGATGATTTAGAAAAAAATCCATGGATTGACTGGGCTGCAAAAATTCAGGCCATTGCCCAGAATGGGCTCACCTTCTCAAGAGATGAGTTTGACCTTGAGCGATATCATCAATTACAGGCTATTGCCCATGACATGACGGCATTGCTGACCGGAGCCCCCACAGAGAAAGTGAAAAACTTCTTTCTGCCGGACCACGGTTATGCCACCCCAAAGATTGACCTCCGTGGTGGTGTATTCCTAGATAATAAAATACTGCTGGTCAAAGAGCGGGCTGATGGCGGCTGGGCTCTGCCCGGGGGCTGGGGAGATGTTTGTGAACCTCCGGCTTACGGGGTCGAGCGGGAAATAGTGGAAGAATCCGGCTATTCCGCAAAAGTAATAAAGCTGGTAGCCCTTCGGGATACCCAGCGACATCCCTACTGCCCACGCAGCCCCTATCATATCTACAAACTGATTTTCCTCTGCGAGCTGACCGGCGGCGCCCCGAAAGAGAACATTGAAATTTCCGATATCGGCTTTTTTGATGTTGATGATCTGCCTGAGCTTTCCCGGGGAAGAACACTGCCGGAAGATATCCGGTTATTATTCGAACACAAAAAAAACCACGAATTGCCCACCGTTTTTGACTAGTGCAGGAAAGCGTTAATATCCATACCACCGCCGTCATTCCTGCGAAGGAGGTTGTCGCGAAACCCGTAAAAAGATCTCAATGTGGTCGGTTTGCTTGCATACCCATAGGGCATAAAAGCCGACCGCCATCCCCCCCATGAAACACAGAGATCATGGTGCATGGCGGTTGGTTCGGGTGTCGGCTCCCCAGGGAACCGACCTGCACGGAGAGACTCGATTTCGGTTTTGCGACATCCTCGGGACCGTGGGAACCAGGGGATGTGGATGTATGGGTATTAGCGCTTGGCTCCCAGGGAACCATTTAGTGATTACCGGGTCAAAAGACTGGCGATTGAAATAAAAGGAATTCCGAAAACCAAAGGGAGTTTGTAAATGAATAGTCTGATGAGTGGTTTAAAGGTCACTAATGGATTGTACATAAATCCGGCATCAGGCCCGGAAAACGAAAGTTCAGGCGTGGTTGATTGTAAAAACATTAACATCACCGACAGTAAAACTGACAAAACCACATTTCCTGAAACCCCCATTACCCAAAGATCAGCCACAACCACGGTAAGTTTTCCCAGCCTGCCTGCCAATCTCTGTCAATATGACATCAACACCGACGGGAAAAACTTCCATTTCAACCATATCTGTGGCCCTGCCGCTGTAGCCAACACCTTGGTGCCATTACTGGGAATTATCAAACCTGAAGACCAGCATGCCCTGGTCATCAGTCTGGCTGAAGCGTTTGGTATGAATGACAAGATTGAATACGGCACTGGTGCTATTGAACTGATGTCAGGTGTGCGGGCATTTATGGAAAAACATCATCAGCAGACACCCGTCATCCGCTACTATGGCTGGCGGGCTGAGTACGCTTCTGACAAATCATCATTTGACCACATACAATCCAGGCAACCACCGAATCAACAGCAAATCATCGACAATGTCCGGATATCAGACGGAGCCTGGCTAAACATCGGTTTTTACGTTTACGATGAAAGCACCGGTGAATACACACGAATCTCGGGCCATTGGGTGACGCTGGCGGGATGTAATGGCAACGGTGAAATGGCCATTCATGACCCTGCAGGAAGAGCACACACTGCAGCCTGCCAGGAAAAAAATCACAGCGTTGTCAGCCTTGATGAAGGCCTGCTTATCGACAGGAGCAGAAGACGCAGTACAAAAAACGTTCTCTGTCTGGGCCGGTCATTCAAACTGCCCATTGATCAACGGGGCATTAACACCGCCATTATTGATGGTGCCATTTTTTTCCGACGCAAGGATAACCCGACCGGCAACGATTTCCCCTCGCTGCCACCATCTGCTGCCACCATCTAAGGGTGTCGCAAACCCCGGAGAAGAGTCTTGATGCAGGTCGGTTCGGATGCGTACCCACAGGGCATAAAAGCGGAATCGTGACCTAACCGCCATCCCCCCCGACATCCCGTGCATGACGGTTCCTTCAGGAAACGATCTGCACGGAGAGCCCCTTTTAAGCTGTACCACCCACGGTAATTTCATCAATCTTCAGGGTAGGCTGACCGACTCCCACCGGGACCGACTGACCATCCTTGCCACAGACACCCACGCCGGGGTCCAGTTTCAGGTCATTACCGACCATGGACACCTTGTTCATCACGTCAGGACCATTACCAATCAGGGTTGCGCCCTTGACGGGCACCGTCTTCTTGCCATTTTCGATCAACCAGGCCTCACTGGTGGAGAAGACAAACTTGCCGGAGGTGATATCTACCTGCCCCCCACCCATGTTTTCCACATAGATACCTTTGTTAACGGTACTGATAATCTCTTCCGGGTCATGCTTGCCAGCCAGCATATAGGTATTGGTCATCCTTGGCATGGGCAGATGAGAATACGACTCACGGCGTCCATTACCGGTCGGTGCAACGCCCATTAGACGGGCATTCAGCTTATCCTGCATATAGCCCTTGAGAATGCCATTTTCAATCAGGACGGTGCTTTCTGTGGGGACACCCTCATCGTCCATATTCATGGAGCCACGACGACCACCCAGCGTACCGTCATCAACAATGGTGCAGAGTGAAGAAGCAACCCGCTCACCGATCCGGCCAGCATAGGCAGATGACCCTTTGCGGTTAAAGTCACCTTCCAGCCCATGACCGACCGCTTCGTGCAGCAGCACACCGGACCAGCCAGCGCTCAATACCACCGGCATGGTACCAGCCGGAGCCGCAACCGCTTCAAGATTGGTCATGGCCTGACGCACTGCTATGCGGGCATACTCAAGGCCAGTATCGTTCAGCAGGAACTGAAGGTAGTCACCCCGACCACCGCCACCGGCAGATCCGCTCTCAATACGTCCCTCTTTTTCGGCAATGACGCTGACATTCAGGCGAACCAGCGGACGAATATCGGCCGCCAGAGTACCATCGGATGCAGCGACCAGCACCACCTCATGAACACCGGCCAGGCTCACCGTCACCTGCTTGACCCTTGGGTCTGCCTTGCGGGCTTCCTGGTCCAGTTTTTTCAGGAAATCAACCTTATCTTCACTGGTTAACGACTCCAGTGGGTTGGCCGTTCCGTAAAGCGACAGTGGCTGGCTGCGCTGCCATGCCTGAACCTGCTTCTGCTGGCCTGCCCGGGCAATACTCCGGGCGGCACCGGCAGCCTGTTCCAGTGCCGGAAGAATAATATCGTTGGAGTAGGCAAAACCGGTCTTCTCGCCACTCATGGCACGAACACCCACACCACTGTCCACATTGAAACTGCCTTCCTTGACGATGCCATCTTCCAGCACCCAGGACTCATGGCGGATGGATTGAAAATAGAGGTCAGCAGCATCCACATTGTGGCCCAGAATGGTATCCAGAATCCTGCCAAGTTCGCTGTCGCCGATATTGGCCGGGGTCAGCAGTTGGTCACGGGCTGTTGTAATAATATCGGTCATAGGTTTTGTCATCACTTTAGTCAGCAGCGTGGCTTCACACTGATTTATTTTTATTGCAAGCGTACTCCCTGAGAACGGGATAACTCAAGGGAAGTTTGAAACTTCCAATGATGAATTCACAAAGCCCGGGCTAAGATACCCGGGCACAGGCACTCAACACCGTTGACACGACAATCTCAACGATATCTTCCAGCACCCTGCCTTCAGGCACCGGCTCTTCCTTAACCACCTGGGGCCAGAACAACATACCCTGAAAAAGACTGATGTAGATATTGGTCATCACACTGAGATCCATTTCGTTCAGTTTACCGGCTTCCATGGCCTCCCTGAACCACTGAGTCACGGCTTTGGTGCTGTAAAGAGTATTAATCAGATTTCGTGCCATGTCAGGCTGACGGAGAAACTCCATCACGATGGTGCGTGACAGCGGGATACCATAGATTTGATAGAGGATTTCGGCTTCTTTAAGGCTAATGGATGTCAGTTGAGTATGAAGGCTGAGTTCCGGGTCAAAGGGATAGCTTACCGACTCATAGGCCGAGGCCTGAAGAATGGTCAATACGGACTCAAACAACAACTCCTTGCTTGCAAAGTGACGATAAAGCGTACGTTTGGAAACCTCTGCTGCCGTGCATACTCTATCCATATTGGCGCCAAGAAAACCGTATTGGATAAACTCCTCTTTCGCCGCATCAAGGATTGCCCGACGTTTTCGCTCAGAACGTGTCACTGGTTCCTCTCCCTTTTTTACACCTCATACCATCCGCCTTTTCCAACTACTGTATAACTGCCCAATGACGTGAGTATAAACTGAATGGCTGTCCAGCTTCTCTACACAGATTACCGGGAGAGAGGTCAGTGTTATCGCCAGTCTCCGTGGTTACGGTGCAGTCCATTGCAGAGGTATTGATCACGTTGCCAGCTACTTATCGCCTGCAACAGCGAGCCATGCAGGCAGTACAACATTCATACACGGGTAGAATCAGTTATTGGCCTGCTGCCTTCTGGTTCCGCTTGTTTCCGTGCCTCATTCCGTCGATGACAGTATTGGTAGAGAGCGCATAAACCAATGCCTGCAAGGATTGTAAAAGCTGTGCCAAAGCTGACACCCAGGACAATCCCGATATTCAGGGTTTCAGCCAATGGCGGGGGCGTGGTGGGCAGTGCCGTTGCCGGGGGCATGCCAGCAAATGTCATTGATGCTTCCGGTAACGTCACCACGGTTTCCATCACTGCTGCCGGGGTTGCCATTGCCGCCGCTGCCAATGGTGGCGTGGTAGTGATCGTGGCATTGATCGACGGTAACGGCGTTGCCATAGTATGCCCGGTAATAGTTGTATTGGACATTACCATTTGGTTGAGCGGTGCCGGGGCTGCCAGAATCTGGCTGGGCAGCAGAGTGGTTGTGTTGGCCATTGCCATATCGTTGCGTGGTGCCGGGGTTGACAGAGTATGGCTGGACAGCCGTCTGGCTGTGTTGGCCATTGCCGTTTCGTTGGGTGATGTCATTGCCGGTTGTTGTGAGGTTGTATCAGCCATCACGGTATTATTAACGGAGGCTGACGCTGGCTGCGGGAATGGTCTATGAGCAGCTGAACGGACAGGTGCGGAGACAATAGATGTTGCTGAACAGTTCCAATTCCAATGGTCTTCAGTGAGTGAGTCGGGCGTGAGCTGACAATCATCGGTGACAAAACGGGAATCGGCACTACGGCATAGTTCGTAGGAATCTTCAGTACGAAAGTTTTGTGGTTTACCGTCAACCTTGCTGTTCAACGACCGGATATCCGCTGCACTACCGGAATTATATAAACCGGCACCAATACCCGCTTTGCCATTCTCCGCTGAGACAGAACAGTTAATGGCGCTGACGCCCCTGACTTCATCATTCACCACCCCGCCACCAATGCCGGCATGTGCTGAGCGCCCTTCCGTTCTTACGTGGCTGTCCAGGGCAATGAGATCATTGACGGAACCCTTGATAAGTTTGCCTCCACCAATGCCACCAAGACTTAGACTGCGCCTGTTGCCAACCTGTCCACCACCGATGCCTGCATGCGCTACGATACCTTTGGTGGTGACCCGGCTGTTGACCACCGTCATGTTGCGGATATCACCGGCCACTTCGCCGCCGCCAATCCCGGCATCAGCCCCTGTCTGAAGAGTGCTGACGTTACTCGACAGAACCGTCAGGTGCCCTATATCCCCGGTAATTTTCCCACCTCCAATCCCGCTATTAGCTCCGCCACCCCGGGTTTCCACCCAACTATCGGTTACGGCCAGATGCTCAATCTGTCCAGCCATTTCGCCAGCGCCGATACCTGCATCTGAGTAACGGCCAGAGGTGGCGGAGCTAATAGCGGGATTGGAGGTGGG
>NZ_JAHHPP010000014.1 GCF_024606265.1 Endozoicomonas sp. SESOKO1 | reverse complement strand
ATTTTAATTACCAGATTCAGATACTAGAAGGCTCTGGTCTCTCCCATTAGAAAACACTCACAAGGCCTTATTTCAAGATGGAAACAGATTAAAACCTTTGGGGACTGCCCGGGAATAGAGCCCATCGCGCTATTCTCAGGCAATCTCGCCAGAGAGACTTTTCTCCCGGCTATTCTGAGGCCATGTAATTCTGCAGGAATGAGTCAAAGTCATTTCTATCGTTGTTTTCTGTTGCCAGCTGGTCGGCAATAGAGCGCTGGGCAAGCTGCTCAAAGTAGGATATCCGTTCATCGCCCAGACCATGCTCAAAGAAGCTTCTGGAGTGCTTTTCCGATAAAGACATCATCAACTCGATATAACCGGAACCCTCAGTTTCAAGGGTATTAAGTACCTGGGCAGAAGGCGTTAAAGAGACATCTTTCAGCTTTTTCCGTTGGGCACATAAGCTCTTGACAAACATTGATGATTTATTTGCCTGATCAAGAATCCCTGCAACCGGAGACATATCATCCAGCAGCTGCAGCCCCCAGTTTTGCAGCTCAACAGGTTGACCTCTCTGTTTCAGCCTGACACCCGGACAGCGGCCTTCCGTAACTGCTGTTTTGAAATTATTGCTGATCTCAGAACACTCATCGGCATGAATAGGGTTGCTGGTCTGCAACGCACAATAGACCAGGAAAATATCCAGAAAATGGGCATCCAGCTCACTCAACCCCAGCGGTTCAAACGGATTGATATCGAGGCAACGTATCTCAACATACTCAACGCCTTCGTTGCGCAGGGCGGTCACCGGCTTTTCACCGGAACGGGCTATTCGCTTGGGGCGGATAGTGCTGTAATACTCATTCTCTATTTGCAGAAGATTGGTATTCAGTTGCAGGTATTTACCGTCTTTTTTCAAACCAATGGCTTCGTAAGGAGGGTAGGGTGTACGAATGGCACTGGAAAGGCTGTCCACATAATCCTCCAGTGTGTTATAGCAAATATTCAGGGAAGACTGGGCGTGATTGCTGTATCCCATGTCACTCATCCGTAACGACGTTGCATAAGGAAGAAAAAGAGAGTCTTTATCGAGTATCTGAAGACCTGATTGAACGCCGCCATCGGCAAAAAAACTGCGGCTCACGGTCGGCGAGGCTCCGAACAGGTACATCAGCAGCCACGAGAAACGCAGAAAATTCCGGATCAGGGAAAAATACCCTGCCGACCTGAAGTCATGAGCGTTGGTTTCCTCTTGTCCGGAAGACTGTTGTAACAACGCCCAGAATTCTTCGGGCAGGGAGAAGTTATAGTGAATACCGGCAATGGTTTGCATTGGCTTGCCATAACGATGGCAGAGTCCTTCACGATACACACTTTTCATGACACCAATATTGGAGCTACCGTACTGTGCGATAGGAATACTGTCATCCCCTTCCAGAATAGGTGGCATACTCCCGGCCCAGAGCAGCTCTTTTGCCAAATTCTGACAGGTATACTGGTGAAGCTCCTCAAGAAAAGAGAGCGTATCACCAATTCGACTGTGCACCGGCGTGATAAATTCAAGCAGTGCCTCAGAATAGTCAGTAGTGATGTAAGGGTGGGTTAATGCGCGCCCCAGTTTCTCAGGATGGCGTTTCTGGGAAAGACGGGCATCTGAGGTAACCCTGAGACTTTCACGCTCAATACCATGGCAGATGCCATGAAGGACTGAATGGTTAGCGCGGGACTGGAAGAGCTCCAGACGATCCTGATACTCAGTAGCCAAGGTACAGATCCAATAATAATAAGGCCTGAATGAGCCTGATAAATTGCAATCAACCTAGGAGGCTGATTACGTCCTGAGGTTGTTGCAAACGACAAATCGAACGCACTTTTTGGAACCAGGGAACGAAGAGCAATCATTCCCGGAAAACATTACTTTTTGGTCATTGTGTCCTTACGGGTTCCAGTGCCTGTGCAACGTTTGCGACAGCCTCGTCCTGCGATCCATATGATACCAGCCTGAATTTTCTAAATCCCCTGAAAAAGCCAGACAAAGGCTTGCCTGGCTTTTTCATGCAAAGGGCCATAACCGTTAACAATATCTTTGCTGACACGGTCAAGGCAGGCTTTTGCAGGGATATCTATTTGCGAAGTTGTTTCGCATTGGCAAATAAATCGGCAAAAGTGCCGCCTGAATCCTGCTTCTTACCACGATTACCAGACGGACTGGCTTTCTGCAGTTTACTGCGGCCGACAGGCTTTTCAGTTCTGGCCTGTCGTGGTTGCTGGCGGGCTTCTGCACGCTCTTCGGCCTTATCCGACATCCGCATGGAAAGGCCGACACGCTTACGTGCAACGTCCACTTCCATGACTTTGACCTTGACGATATCACCAGCTTTTACCACTTCACGGGGATCCTTAACGAAGTTTTCAGACAACGCCGAGATATGTACCAGACCATCCTGATGGACACCAACATCGACAAACGCACCAAAGTTGGTAACGTTGGTAACTACCCCTTCCAACTCCATATTCAGCTTCAGATCGCGGATATCCTCAATACCCTCCTTGAACTCAGCCGCTTTGAAGTCCGGACGAGGATCACGGCCAGGCTTGTCCAGTTCACTGATAATGTCGGTAACGGTTGGCAAACCAAAGGTGTCGTCGGTAAAGTCCGCAGCGTTCAGACCCTTTAAGAAGGCAGAGTCACCGATCAGAGCCCGTACATCCCGGCTTGACTGGCTGGCAATCTTCTCTACCACCGGATACGCCTCAGGGTGAACGGCAGAGCTGTCCAGAGGGTTATCACCGTTCATCACTCTCAGGAAGCCTGCGGCCTGTTCGAAGGTTTTAGCACCAAAACGGGCCACCTTCTGCAGTTCCTTACGACTTCTGAAGGCACCATTTTCATTGCGATAGGCAACGATATTGTCGGCCAGGGTACGGTTAAGGCCCGATACACGTGCCAGCAGCGCGCTGGAAGCAGTATTAAGGTCAACACCTACCGCGTTTACACAGTCCTCAACCACAGCCTCCAGAGAGCGGGACAGATTGATCTGGCTGACATCATGCTGGTACTGGCCAACACCGATCGATTTCGGTTCAATCTTCACCAGTTCGGCCAGAGGGTCCTGCAAACGACGGGCGATGGATACGGCACCACGGATAGAAACATCCAGGTCCGGGAATTCACGGGCAGCCAGTTCAGAAGCTGAGTACACGGATGCACCGGCTTCACTGACGACAATTTTGGTCAGGCCAAGTTTTGGATAGCTGCGCATCAGTTCAGCAGCCAGACGGTCCGTTTCACGGGATGCCGTACCATTACCGATACTGACCAGCTCAACCTGATGAGTCAGGCAGAGGGTGGCCAGTGTGCCAAGTGCTTCTTTCCATTTCTTCTGGGGAGCATGGGGATAAATAGTCGTATGCTCGACCAGTTTACCCGTACCATCCACTACGGCAACCTTCACACCGGTTCTCAAACCCGGATCCAGACCCAGGGTTGGCCTGAGGCCAGCCGGTGCCGCCAGCAGCAAATCTTTCAGGTTCTTGGCAAACACCTTGATGGCTTCATCTTCAGAGTTTTCCCGTATGCGGGTCATTAACTCGGTTTCCAGCTGGGACAGCAACTTAACCCGCCAGGTCCAGCGAACGACATCTTTCAACCAGTTATCTGCCGCCCGGTCTTTGTGCTCAACCTTCCAGAAATCAGCCACCAGTTTTTCACAGGGATGGGTTTCACGACGGTCGTCCGGTTCATTGGCAAGGCGGATGTTCGCCTGCAATACCCCTTCATTTCTGCCGCGGAAGATGGCCAGCGCCCGATGGGAGGGAACACTGTTCAGTGGCTCATCATGTTCAAAGTAGTCCCGGAACTTGGCGCCTTCTTCCTCTTTTCCTTCAACGCCACGACTGCTCAGGATACCTTCATTCCAGAGCAGCTCACGCAACTGACCCAGCAGCTCGGCATCCTCGCTGAAACGTTCCATCAGGATATAACGGGCACCTTCCAGGGCCGCCTTGGTATCCTCTACGCCCTTGTCGGCATCCACAAAAGCGGCGGCTTCAACTTCAGGGTCTTTTTCCGGCGCAGTGAAGAGCATGTCGGCCAGAGGCTCCAGGCCCGCCTCACGGGCAATCTGGGCCTTGGTACGACGTTTGGGCTTATAGGGAAGGTAGAGGTCTTCCAGGCGGGTTTTGGTATCTGCAGAGCGGATATCTTTTTCCAGTTCAGGCGTCAGCTTATCCTGTTCGGTAATGCTCTTCAGAATGGCTTCACGGCGCTCTTCCAGTTCCCGCAGATAGCGGAGACGTTCTTCCAGCGTTCTCAGCTGAGTATCGTCCAGACCTCCGGTGACCTCTTTTCGATAACGGGCAATGAAAGGAACCGTGGATCCATCATCAAGCAGCTGTACAGCACTGGTGACCTGTTCAGGTCTGGCACCCAACTCTTCAGCTATACGCTGGGAGATACTCTGCATAAAACACACTCATCATGGGAATCAAAACAATAGGACAGTTTCCAGACAATGTTCAGAAACAGCAACATTTCCGCATCCAGCCGGTAATCAATGCCTATCCTGGCCTGAAAACTCAAGCCATAAACACACGCTAATGACCAGAGAAAAGTTGGAATTATAACGAAACTGAACCGTTTGTATGCAAGCAAACCTCCAGAGTACCGGAAAATGACGGCTTCAGGGCAGAAATAATGGAAATGGAGAATAAAAAAGGGAAGACAAAGCTTCCCTCAATAACATGGTTATTGTTACGGAACGAATCAGTCCAGTGATGGGCCGGCAGCCAACAGTGCCTTGCCTTCTTCGTTATCGGTAAACTTGACAAAGTTGGTGATAAAGCGATCTGCCAGGTCTTGCGCCTTACGCTCCCATTCTGCCGGGTCTTCATAGGTATCTTGAGGATTCAGAATACTATCATCAACGCCAGCAACACGTTGTGGCACATGCAAGCCGAAGAAAGGCAGCGTTTTGGTTTCTGCCCCATCGATAGAGCCATCCAGAATGGCATCAATGATCGCCCGGGTTGCCTTGAGGGAGATACGCTTGCCGGTACCATTCCATCCCGTATTCACCAGGTAGGCGGTGGCGCCATGGGCTTCCATCTTCTTGACCAGCTCTTCGGCGTACCTGGTAGGGTGCAGGGTCAGGAATGCGGCACCGAAGCAGGAGGAGAACGTTGGTGTTGGTTCCGTGATACCACGCTCAGTGCCCGCCAGTTTTGCGGTAAAACCGGAAAGGAAATGGTACTTGGTCTGCTCAGGGGTCAGACGGGAGACAGGCGGCAAAACACCAAAAGCATCGGCAGTCAGGAAGATCACTTTTTTGGCGTGACCAGCTCTGGAAACCGGCTTGACAATATTATCAATATGGCAAAGGGGATAAGAAACCCGGGTATTCTCGGTTTTTGAGCCATCATCAAAGTCAATGTTGCCCCGGGCATCAACGGTGACGTTTTCCAGCAGCGCATCACGACGAATGGCGTGGAAAATTTCAGGTTCGTTCTCTTCTCTCAGGTTGATAGTCTTGGCATAACAGCCGCCTTCAAAGTTGAAGACGCCATCATCATCCCAACCGTGCTCATCATCGCCAATCAATGCACGCTTGGGATCGGCAGAGAGTGTGGTTTTACCGGTGCCGGACAGGCCAAAGAAAATTGCCGTATCACCCTGCTCTCCGACATTGGCAGAACAGTGCATGGACGCTATGCCCCTCAGTGGCAGAAGGTAGTTCATCATGGAGAACATCCCTTTTTTCATTTCACCGCCATACCAGGTGCCACCGATGACCTGAATCCGCTCCGTCAGGTTGAATGCCACAAAGTTTTCAGAGTTGAGACCGTGCTCCTGCCATTTTGGATTGGTGCACTTTGCTCCGTTCATCACAATAAAGTCAGGTTCAAAGCCCACCAGCTCATCGTCGCTGGGCCGGATGAACATGTTCTTGACGAAGTGCGCCTGCCATGCCACTTCGGTTACAAAGCGCACGCTCAGGCGTGTTTCAGGATTAGCGCCACAGAAACCGTCAATAATGAACAGGCGCTTGTTGGACAGTTGATGGGTTACCAGTGATTTAAGATCTGCCCAGACTTCTTCAGTAATGGCTTTGTTATCATTTTTACCCTGGTCCGCCCACCAGATGGTGTCCCGGGTTGTATCGTCCCTGACGATGTATTTATCCTTCGGAGAACGGCCAGTGAAGATGCCGGTATCAACCGACACTGCCCCCATTTCAGTAACTACCCCTTGTTCAAAGCCTTCCAGTTCCGGGCGGGTCTCCTCTTCAAACAGCGTTTCATAAGAGGGGTTGTAGACCACATCAAGGACATCCTTGATTCCAACTGCAGCCAGAGCTTCCTTTACGTTTACATGGGCCATGCAAAGTTCTCCTAAGGCAATACGCTCAACTCAACGTTTGTGTTGTTAGATTATGATAATTATTGTTGCGTGCTATGGTAGGGTATTGAACCTGTTATTTAAATATAACTCTGAAATTACAAGTTATAAAACCCTCTTTATCATGCCTGACAGTTAACTGAGTCTGGTAAAAAACGTTAAACCTTTGTCAGTTTAAAAGTATTGCCCCGTGTCAATTTTATCATTGGTCACTGGAAGAAAGCACAGGCGCACACTGTCGTCACGATCTCTGGCTATCTATGGCGAATA
Organism: Endozoicomonas sp. SESOKO1; assembly: GCF_024606265.1. Taxonomy (GTDB): domain Bacteria; phylum Pseudomonadota; class Gammaproteobacteria; order Pseudomonadales; family Endozoicomonadaceae; genus Endozoicomonas. Next base: position 15,205 of record NZ_JAHHPP010000014.1, on the reverse strand, counting down.
AACTCATAAATAGCTAGTAAAATCCAACATAAAATAACAAAAACAAGTAGAGGCAAACAAAATAAACGGCGCTTGACTGTTAAGGTATGTTGACGTTTTGTTGCAAGTCCTGTGGGTGAATCTGGGTACCGTCTTCGCGGCATTTTGAAAGGCTACTGCCCTTTATAACCTTCATAGTATTCCCGCAATGCCGTGCCATAGAAGCACCCTGATACGCTGAGTCCATAACGGAAGGTCAACAGGTACTGGTCAGAAATTCAATGGAATTCCTGACCGGAGCAGGAGGAGAGGAGTTAAAAAGCCTTAATGAACTTAATGAAGTTGTGGTTTTTCGTTAAAGATTGAATCTATATCCTCTTTACCAAAAACATACTGGTGATTACAGAACTGGCAGTCCATGGCAACCTGACCTTCTTCTTCAATGATGGACTCAATTTCTTTTCGATCCAGGGTACTGATGATTTTTGCGCTTCTTTCCTGGGAACAGGTGCAGACGAAACGAACAGGCTCTTTTTCAAAAATACGGACAGTTTCTTCATGAAACAGTCTGACCAGCAGGGTTTCATGGTCCAGTTCCAGCAACTCAGCATCCTGAATGGTGTCAGCAAGAGCCGTCATGCGCTTCCAGGATTCAGCGCGAACCTCCTCGGAAAGCTCAACACTGGCGGGTAACGCCTGAAGCAGTAACCCGCCACAGGTTTGGCCATCACAGGCCAGCCACAACCGGGTTTGCAACTGCACAGATTGAGTAAAATAGTCTTCAAGACTTGCGCAAAGGGTTTCCTTTTCCAGGGGAACAATACCCTGGTAACGCTTCCCTTTGACGGGGTCCACGGTAATCAACAGGCTTGCTTTGCCCAGAAGCTCCTGAAGCGTTCCCTCAGAAAGATCATCTTTGAACTGCGCAACAGCCCTGAACGACCGCTGGTCTGTACATTCCACCATTAGCAATGTTAATGGCCCGTCACCTCTGGCCTGAAGGGTAAGCAACCCGTCAAACTTCAGTGTTGTGCTCAACAGAAGGGCAGAGGCCACCAACTCTCCCAGCAGGCGTCTGACAACCTCTGGATAATCATGGGCAACCAGGGCATCAACATAACTGTGGTTAAGGGAAACGATTTCACCGCGAATATCAGTATTGTCAAAGATAAAGCGTTGTACTGCGTTATCAGTTCTGCTCATGAGCAACATTCCGTTCCGGGCTTATCAGAAAACTGACGACAGCATTAAAACTACCGAACAAATACAGGCAAGCCACTGATTTACAAAGAAACACAAAATTAGAAGCGACGTATTATATTACGATTCAGGCAAAAACACTTCGCCATGTTTATAGCTTCTCTCTTTAAAATGCTGCTTGGCTATAATCAAAAGATTCTAGCTTGATTAGGTAAAGGACATGCCAGAAGGATCAGGGATTCATAAAGCAGTTTCTACCTCACCCCATTTCCCCCACTCTCAGGTAGCTGATGACTCACCATCAGCTGATCCAGCCCAACAGCAAACCGCTGTAGGTGCTGACTTTCAGGATAGTGCGCCGCTACTGAAAAAAAGACGTACCGGAAATGCAGAAGCAACTGCTCACGTCAGCACCCAAAAAACGGAGATAGAAAGCCTTGAAGATCAGTACATGAAACAGTGTGATCGTCTGGCAGAGTTACAAGGTAAGCGAGAAATAACATTCAGGCTGAGAGAAATTCAACAATTCATGGTTAATCCCGGTCGCTTTGATGCTTCCGAATGCGGGTTCGAAATTAAGTATGTATCCAGTTCTGGCAGAATAGAAACCCTGATCCCACCTGAGCAAGGAATGAGTGAAGACCGGAAAAAACTATTAATCAACATGCTGTCATCCAGAATTGGCGAAATAAAGGAATCATTTGTTGATAATGGTCGAGATACAGAGCTGGACAGAGCCATAGAGGACGAAAAAATTAACGTTGCCAATACAGCGCATGCGTTAAATGAACAGGCACCTTATTCCAACGCTCTGCAGTATGAATCACCCAATAACAGTCAGTATGAAATCACTGCTAACTTGTCAAACTGGCCACCTTCAGCTTCCGAAGACAAAGAGAATGGTCACTTTCTATTTAAAGTCAAATCACCCAATGGGCAGTCTGATAAAAGTCATCGCAAAATCCCAAGGGAGGCTAGGCCAGGAGTGACTCCTGAGCTCACTACTCAACCAGAAGAAAAAACAAATGAGCGCAGGCAAGGCAAACGTAAACTTCCTCCGGTTTTGGCAGACTTGCCAAATCGAAGAAAACAGCTGGATGAAGATTGGCCTGCAACCGCCGCCCACGCTGACACAGTGTGGCCTTTGCCATTCAGGCGAGCGGATCATGACATTGAAACAGCAAGAACAACGGTAACACCGGCTCAACCGGGTGCTGACGTTGACAGTCCTTTATCATCGACGACGTCAGATTCCCTTTCAACGCGTGGAGAGTATACGTCAGATGACGTAGGTGTATATGAACCGAGATTATTTAATGAAGGAGCTATAAGCCGTATTTTTGCAGCCCAGAAACAACATCAGCCAGACACATTAAATCATGCGCACGCCGGGCCAGCTGGCAATGACATTTACTCTCACCAGGCTGAACTGGAAGTTATTGCAGACGCTGAAGAAATGGTTAACCCTAACCCGGTAATGTACTTACTCTTTGAGGGGCAGGAAGGCACCACAGAATATGCAAGAACATTTAAAAATAGCTTGACTGAAGAGTTTAAGAAATATATTGAAGACAGTAACAGGGGAACACTGGAAGGTATTACCGATACAGAAGTTTTCAATATCTTATACAACACCTTCTCACGGGTGGAAACACATACAGATATACCGGGAGACTTCGCCATGGTGCTCGATATTAATGAAGATAAATGGCTGATCAATCAGAAACATGCCGGGAATATCAGAGCACTTTACGCACCTCAGGGTGCAACCGGAGTACAAGAGTTACAAGTAGACAATACCAATACCGGGGTCGCGACTCAGTTGGCCTGTGAAATATCTGGAAAGCCTCAAGCCGATGCCCGGGAAGTAGAAAAAGCCAAACAACAATGTGCTATCTCTAAATTGCCACCCAGACCTGATACAGCATGTTTTTTGATCCTTCAGGGGACAGGGGCGGATAAGTTGATGAACGACGATGAGATATTAGATATCATCAATGACCCTGTACACCGGGAAAAGGATATTGCCGACGTTGAAGATGATGTATGCAATAGCCTTGAAGCAGAAATTGAACAGCGCCATGGAGTTCAGCCTTCTGTTACGAAGCCAGTGGTTTTGATCTACTAGACCAGGATAAAGGATATGCAAATCTGGATAAGCATGGTATTCATATCAGCTTTTCAGGAAGGCTCAACGGTGAGATAAAGCGTGCCTTTATAAACTCCAGCTGGTTTACCATCTATTCAGAATCACAATCCTCACTTATGCATTACTGCGCAGGATCATGGGAATGGGAGATATTTTTATCAATCCCGCTATTCAGGAGTAACCGTCAGCGTAACGGTATCCTGATACAGCCCTGAAGTAGCGTTATCAAGTGATGCTTTGCTAATCGACACCGTCAGCATCATATTTTCATCATTGCCGCAATTCAGCAGTTGATCTCCTTTCCATGACGGATGGCCGACAAAATCATCACTTTCAACAAGCGTGATTTTGTTACCATTCCCATTATTATTTGACGGCCCGACAGTCAGGTCATACCCCATCGTTTGGCCATTATTATCAAGCTGAAAAGCACCCGAGCCAAACCTGCTGAGTCCCTTTATTTTGAACTTACTCTTGCTCGCGGCATAGACGCAAAACTTTTGGGATTCCGAAATATCCTGCCCGGTTGTTGACGTCAATTGCATATCCTCGAGTCCTGAGATCAGAATCGCGGGAGCAACATTAAGGGTTATTGAAAATTCGATAAAAACAGGCCCGGGGCTTTCCGGCGATGTCCCCGGCCCTACTTGCATTTTAAAGATACCACTGTAAATACCTGTCGCACCGGCAGAAATAATATCGTCTTTATAGGCGGTAACCGTTACAGATAACTCATTTTCTCTACACAGGCTGTATGCATTATTTCCTGTTAGTTTGACTGGGTAACCAGGAGTGAAGCTCTGGCGATCAGGTGTTTGTGGTGCATCATTCCCTGAATACCTCTCAAGATGAATGGTAAGTGGTATCTGATTTCCGTCATTGCTGACAATAAACTGTCCGGCATTCCCATCAGCGGGACCCTGTAGTTGCAGCTCAGGATTGTACATTACTCGATTATTGCCATCTTCCCTGTAAGAAATGGCACAAAAGGTTTTTTTATTCACAAGCTGGCTCTTGCCACTTGCCACATCATTCCCTGTCCATGAACCAAGATCAATATCAGTGAGTCGTTTAATTTTTACCCAGTAATTATCAACGTTATCGCAGTTCTGTGAGTTACAGTCAGCGTCCGCAAAACCATGTAGTGAAAAAGCCAATAACAGTATCAAGAAAAAACAATTTCCAGAGAAGAAGCATTTACTAATCTCGTTCCTGTACAAGGCATGGGAACCAGAAAAAACCATTCTGCACACTGCCTGATTACTCATCGATATCATCCCGCCTGGTAATCGCCAACTGGCCTTCCAGCAATGGTGAACATTGGGAGTCAGCAAGATCGATGGTGCCCATCTGCAGCACATAACCGGCATCCAGTGGTTTCACTGGCAGCTGGCAGAGCCAGCCGTTGTCCAGTTCTACCTGCAGGTTACCCACATCAGAACGGGTCTCCAGCTGAAACATTCCAATATCATCTGTGCTGCCCGGGTAGATGCCACCATTAATACGGGCACCTTCCAGTGGTTGACCGTTAAACAACAGTCGTCCAAACAGCAGCTGCAGGGGAATTGCCTGGTAATCCAGTGTCATTACATTACCGGGGTAGAGCGTTACGGTTTTTTCCCGCTCATCAAAGCTGTACAGGGTTTCACCGGCCGGGCTCAGGCTGACCCGGTACTGCTCGTAGGGTGACAGGGCGATAACGGACGGGGAGCCGGCAATGGCATAGCCACGACGCTGGCCGTTTACCTTGACATCAAATACATCACCGGGACGGCCATCCAGATTCACTACCAGGGCGCTCTCTGCACGCTCTTCCCCCCCCAGGGCAAACACGTCGCCATCGGTCAGGAAGCTGGTGCTCATACTGCCACCCCAGGAGGTGGTATTACGGTCACTGTCACGGGTATGGCTGGCACTGAAGCTGGCCCGGCCATAATGGTTGGCGTACTGAACGCTGCCATCCATGCGTTCATCACCGGTACCGCCTTCAACGCCCAGATCAAAGCGCAGATCGCCATCCAGATGATCGCCATCCTCCCAGGAGGTTGACAGCCGCAGTCGCTCAGAGCTATCCGTTGTACCATCACGTTTGTTGATCTCTGCCCGCGGTGTGGCCCGGAAGTTCCAGCGATCTTCACGGTAACGGAAACTGAAGCTGACCAGACCAATCTCTGTATCACCGGATTTGCTCAGGCTCAGAGCCACATCGCCATGGTAATCAAAAGTGCGGAACAGGGTACGGCGATAGTCCAGACTGTGAGTACGGGGCGGGTCCTGCTCTTCATTATTGTCGTCATAGCCCTGGTTCAGGCTGTAACGGTAGCCCAGGCTGCCATCAAACAGGGGCATGGATGCGGAAAACGAGTGCTGTTCAAAGGCGTTGCCAAACAGGCCGGGGAGCTCGTCTCCATTCTCGTCAGTTTCACTCTCAATGGCTTTATCATGCCATAAACGACGGTAGTTGCCTGAAAGTGAGAGGTCGCCGAGGGTCAGTCGGCTGTTGACGGTAAAGCCCTTGCTGCCACTATCTGCCAGCATCAGTGATGGGGAGATTTCATAACGGTAGCCAAAGTGATACAGCCCGAATTCCATCAGGGCATCGTTATCATTGATAGCGACTGCTCCGGTCGCGGCCAGGGTATCCATTACCCGACGGCTGACACCGGCACGGTTCAGCCACAGGTCAGTGATTTCCGGCAGAGCTTGATCGGTTTCACGGTAGACCACCCGGCCGGCTTCGGCAAAAAACAGCCATTCACCGATGGGTGGAATCTGACTCTGCTTGGCAAAGAAGCGGTTTTCAGTTGCGATCAGGCTGCCGCTTTCATCAAGAATACGGATTTCAATATCGTAAGCGCCGCTGGGGAAGCTGGAGGTATCCAGCTGCTGGGAACCCGCTTCGAAGAAGGCACTGTCGATCAACCGGTCATCCTTACGCACTTCCACCCGGCCACGGGTGGGCAGGAACACTTCTACCGGCATGCCACCGGAGAAGTCCAGGTCTTCCCGGGTATTGTCGGAGCTGTTAATCCGCAGGCCAATCATGGGCTGATCAGAGGTCAGGTTCAGGCCAAAGCCGCTGGTGGATAACAGGCCAGCGTTGTATTCCATCCCTTCAAAATCCCGCTGGCCGTAGAACTGGTTGACAGAGAAGTGGCTGGTATCGGAATAGTCCCAGCTCCAGTAGATACTGTTTTCTTTCCAGGCAGCCATGGTCAGGCCATTCAGCGTATAACTGTTATCGCTGTCCTCGGCGCTGGAGCCGCTGACGGTGGCAGAAAAGTTCTGCATCAGGGCAAAGCCTGCATCGGAAGGGGGCAGGTATTTGCGCACATCAGCGGCACGGGTCAGCATAAAACGACGATTGATAAATATATCTACACGAAAGCGGGACTCATCGAAAATAACACCAGCAACAGGGGGTTCCAGGATGCCGCAGTTTTGCGAGGCGTTAGTCAGGCACACCAGGTTTGCATGGCTGTTCAGTTCACCGGTCAGGGTGCTGACGATCAGGGTTGGGTCATTCAGATTGCCGATCTGGCGCACCAGCTCGGCAGGATTAGGCAGTTCAATAATTCCGGGGCTGAACGAGGCCAGCTGGGAACCGATATAGCGGTCACCAAAATAAATATCCACCAGGGATTGTTGGGTGCCACTGAGCTCTTCAAAACCCGGAGGTGGGTTGCTGGCGGCGAGAAATATGGGGTCATCAGCGTACGCCATGTTACTGAAAGAGGATATGTGAAATGCACAAAGCATTGATAAAATGCACTTCCAACGACGCATAATGGTTACAGTTATTCCCGGTTATTTGTTTAAACTGCGAAAGGCATGGCGCTTAAAATGTATTGTTGAGTTATGTGTTTCAGGATTTTCGTTCCTGCAGAAGTGAGGCTGTCGCGAAACCCTGAAGAACTATCTCCGATACAGGTCGGCTCGCATGCGATCCGACTCGTGATTCCACCACCATTCCCCATGAAACACAGAGATCATGGTGTAAGGGACGTCGGCTCCTTTAGGTAGAAGCCGACTACGCAGAGAGACTCGCTTTCGGGTTTTTGGACAACCTTAAGAGCCTGGGAACGAGTTCACGAGCCTGGATGAGTTTTAAATAGCACTGACTACCAGCTCAACATTACTGGTGTAGGCGCCCTCTGTATCAGTCACGTTTGAGACTGCTACATTAATATCAATTGTCTGATCGTCACCAGTGCATACACTATCTATTACACCAGCGGTATTGCTCGGCTCGGACGCGGCGGAGACATCAAAGTTGTTAGAAGAAGTATCACCGCTAGCCAGACCGCCTGATCCCCATAAAGTACTATCGGTGCCATCTGTGATAGTAACAGTAAAGTCAGCCCCCTTAATGGCTCCTGACTTAAGCTCGAATTCATTATTTGTGGTGTTAACTTGGAATTGGACCTCGTCAGTACTACTGAAAACACAAGCTTCTAATATTTTGGTCCCGTCGTCAGTGAATGGAAGATCTCTCATTCCCCATATTGCCACATTGCCTGGTATATTCAGGTTAATGTCAAAGTTACCAGTCGAAGTGCTACCTAAGTCACCATCATCTGCAGAATAAACACCTGTAGAACCCAACAACCCCGCAGAAACCGCCGTCGCCAGTGCCAATGTCCTTAATGTTTTCATTTTTATGCTCCCATGCAGTGGTTAACTGCTGTTTTTCTGTGATTATGTTCTTATTTGGCGTTGTCTGATTCTTCAACATCCAGGAATATTAAACAAGCTTTTTGTGACCTGTGTCACTATAAACTTTGCCGTCTTTCGGTTTTTGCGTATGGTGTGCGCATGTGTATTTGTGTAGCAGATGTTAAATATCAGTTTTGTACCCGCATAACAGGTCTCAATACTGATCATTTTGTAGTATTTCAGTGTCGTTTATTTAGATATTGATAATCTTTCTGATTTCCACCCAATCTCATGGCCAGTGTATCAGGCAGTGGCCACATGAATAATCAGCTGACACTGATTGTCAATTAATGCCATCCCACTCACAGATGTTCTATGATTGCCGCTCTGTCATCTGTTGGATCTGCCCATGCTTGATGTTGTTCTCTACCAGCCGGAAATTCCTCCCAATACCGGTAATATCATCCGCCTCTGTGCCAATACCGGCTTTCGTCTGCACCTGATTGAACCACTGGGCTTTGAGCTGGATGATCAGCGATTGAAGCGGGCGGGTCTGGATTACCATGAATTTGCCGAGCTGAAAATTCACCCGGACTACCCGGGGTTTCTGGAAACCGTCAAACCGGGTCGGGTGCTCGCATTGAGCACCAAGGGCACCAGCAATTACAGTTGCTGTGGGTTTCAGGAAGGGGATGCGCTGCTGTTTGGCCCGGAAACCCGTGGCCTGCCAGCGGAGATACTGAACTCTCTGCCTGTCGATCAGGTGCTGAGATTGCCGATGCTGCCAAACAGCCGGAGCCTGAACCTGTCCAATACCGTAGCGGTGATGATTTATGAAGCCTGGCGGCAGATGGGGTTTGTTGGTGGGCGCTAAGACTTGGAAGGCCAGAAGTTTTTATCCACCGTTTGCTGGAAACTCCACGGGCACTGTTTTGGAAATAAGCTGACTGGCAGATCGGTTTCATCATGGGCGTCTTCCAGGGCTCGTTCATAAGCGACAGGCAGCATTGCATCAAGTTTGCTTTTCAGTCCCGGACAGTCCAGTAGTAAACGCCCAATCTGCTTCCTTTGTTCTTTTATGGTTCTTTCCCAGCTACAGCCCTGTTTTCGCTTTTCTGGTTGGAAGTGCCACTTCAGTAAATGCATGAACAGTACGGTCAGCCGTGACTGCAGGGTCCGGTAGTCACTTCTGCCCATGCTTTCCAGCTCCTGCAGAATATTATCCAGGTCCAGCTCAGCCAACCTGCCTTCGCGAATCAGGTCGGCCTGTTTCTGAGTCCAGGAATAAAAGTCACGTTCATATAAGTCGGGCATTGTGCTTACCTTGCCTGTTAGCTTTCCTTTGTGATGACTTTAGATGGTTATTACAGCAGAGGCAAAGGTATGGGTATTGAGAGAGGACAGGAAAAGGAAGCCGACTTCAGAAAGAAGCCGACCAGGTATTATCAATTAACAGCTTCCGGCTGCTGCTTGGCGGACTGCTGTTCACGAGCCTGCATATACAGAGCGTCGAAGTTCACCGGTGCCAGCATGAGCGGAGGGAAGCTGCCACGCAGTACCAGGTTGTCGATAGCTTCACGGGCGTATGGGAACAGGATATTCGGGCAGAAGGCACCCAGGGTGCGGTGCAGCTCTTCTGCATCCAGACCTTTGGCCAGGAAGACGCCTGCCTGATGCACTTCAGTAACGAAAGCGGTTTCCTTCTTATCTGAAGGGTTATTTCCGGAACCATTTTCCACCGTTACCGTCAGGGAAAGAACCACTTCAAACAGGCCTTCTTCCAGGGGGCGGTTGCTGGTGCTCAGGTCCAGTTTAACTTCCGGCTGCCACTGCTTCTGAAAGATCTCCGGGGCCTTTGGCGATTCAAAGGAGATATCTTTGGTGTAGATTCGCTGCAACGCAAACTGCGGCGCCTGCTGTTGATGAGAGGCCTGCTGCTGATTTTCAGCCATTGTCATTTCCTTACTTTTGATGAGCTAATGATGAGCCAAGCGAATAACGCATTTTGGTAATGATCGTGCAGATTGTCCAGCCAGAGCTTATTTTCTGACCACTGGCAGACTGTCAGAGGTCCAGGTAGACATACCACCCTGAAGTCTGACCACATTGGCAAAGCCTTCGGCTTTCAGGGTTTTGCCAACACTGCCGCTGTGCTGTCCCATGGCATCCACCACAATGATGGTCTTTTCACGGTACTTCTCCAGTTCACCCGCACGTTCCTTGACTTTTGTATAAGGGACGTTGATGGCGTTGACAATATGACCTTTGGAAAAATCTGCCTTTTCCCGGACGTCGATCACCACGCCCCGGTCCTGGTTGACCATCCGGGTCAGCTCGGAAGTGGACACACTCTGCCCACCCTTGCGCATTTCAGTAAAGGCCAGGAAGCTGGCCAGCGCCACCAGTGCACCAACGTGCAGCGGGTGGTTCATGATAAAATCGATGTATTGTTCCATGCGGACAAGCTGTCAATCTGTCAATTGAAAGGTGGCAAGTATACTGATCCCACCGCAGGAAAGTAAGGATGAAACCAATGAAAAAAGCTGGCAGGTTTTTTGTGCGCATTGTGCTTTAGTACAAAAAGCCTTCGGCAACTAAAATTACGCTACCAGGACTGTTGGCGATATTTGCGCGGAAAGCTTCAGAAAATTTCAGGGATCTCCAAAGGATACCGCCGGTTGACGCCGTCGGTGTGATAGTTTGCGCGGTTCAATCAAGAGCAGGCATTTCACTGGAAACCGGCGGTAAAGCAGGTAGAATGCAAACCATTCCACTCACCATGAGGTTGGTTCAAGAGATCGCTGACGCAGGCTGACAAGACCAAAATGCAGCCTTACCCGGGACACGCTTCCAGGCGCAGCTTTTTCCACAGCCTTCCAGTTCGCCCAGGTTAAGAACCCATGACTGATAAGCGCACACCTACCGCCCTGATCATCCTTGATGGTTACGGCTACCGTGAAGAAAAAGACAGTAATGCCATTCTGGCCGCTAAAACGCCGGTAATGGATCGACTCTGGAAAGAGAACCCGCACAGCTTCGTCTCCGGCTCAGGAATGGACGTTGGCCTGCCCGATGGGCAGATGGGGAACAGTGAAGTCGGTCATATGAACCTGGGCGCTGGTCGCGTGGTCTACCAGGAGCTGACCCGCATTACCAAAGCTATTCAGGATGGTGACTTCTTCGAAAACGACGTGATTACCGGTGTTGTGGATAAAGCCATCAAGGCTGGCAAAGCCGTCCATATTATGGGGCTGGTTTCACCCGGTGGCGTCCACAGCCATGAAGACCATATCCATGCCATGGTTGAACTGGCTGCCCGTCGTGGTGCTGAAGAAGTCTATGTTCACGCGTTCCTGGATGGCCGTGACACACCACCGCGCAGCGCTGAATCGTCCCTGGAAAAACTGGACGCCCTGCTGAAAGAGAAGGGCATTGGCCGTGTTGCCAGCCTGATTGGTCGTTACTACGCCATGGACAGGGACAACCGTTGGGATCGTGTACAGCAGGCTTATGATCTCATCACCGATGGCAAGGCCGGGTTCTCTGCAGCAACCGCTGTTGAAGGTCTGAAAGCCGCTTATGAGCGTGATGAAAATGATGAGTTTGTCAAAGCAACGGTGATTGGTGCTGAAGCGGCTCGCCTGAACGATGGTGATGCACTGGTCTTTATGAATTTCCGTGCTGACCGTGCCCGTGAAATCACCCGTGCCTTTGTTGATCAGGACTTTGACGGCTTCCAGCGCCACCGTGTGGCCGACCTGGTCGGTTTTGTGATGCTGACGCAGTACTCTGCAGACATTCATGCGCCTTGCGCATTCCCGCCAGGCGAATTGGTGAACACCCTGGGTGAATACATGGAGAAACTGGGCAAAACCCAGCTCCGTATTGCTGAAACTGAAAAGTACGCTCACGTCACCTTCTTCTTCAGCGGCGGTCGTGAAGAGCCGTTTGATGGCGAGAAGCGGGTACTGGTTGCCTCACCCAAAGTGGCAACCTACGACCTGCAGCCAGAAATGAGTGCACCTGAAGTGACCGACCGTCTGGTTCAGGAAATTCGCAGTGGCGAGCACGACCTGATCATCTGTAACTACGCAAACTGCGACATGGTTGGCCATACCGGCGATTTCAATGCTGCAGTTAAAGCGGTTGAAGCGGTAGACGAAAGCATTGGCCGTGTGGTGGAAGCCCTGGCAGAGGTAGGTGGCCAGTGCCTGATTACCGCTGACCATGGTAATGCCGAACAGATGGAAGACCCGATAACCGGTCAGGCTCACACTGCCCACACCTGTGAGCTGGTTCCGCTGGTGTATGCTGGCCCGCAAAGCATTCAGCTTAAAGACGGTATCCTGTCCGACCTGGCACCCACCCTGCTGGCACTGATGGGTGTGGAACAGCCTGCCGAGATGTCAGGGCAGTCCCTGCTGGTTAAGTAAGTTTCTTATTCCCGATTGTGGATAAGCTGCGCCCTGCACTTATCCACAGCTTTCTTCAGATTCATTACCTTCAGATTTTACGGAATTCCAGGCAGCGAAGCCCATGTTAATAGCCCTCTGGCACGTTTCTGTGGTAAGTGGATGGAGGGTGGTAGGTGGGTTGGTAATATTGCGCACGGGGGAGGCTGGCATAACCGGGTTGTACCACCAGATAATGCCCTTGTGGAGCCATATTGGCTGAGCTGACAGGGATTGTTCCAACCGGTGCCAAAAGCAGTGGTGGCCGAGGCTCTGACGGAGGTGCAGGCTGTGAACGGTGGTTCCGGTTTTCCACCGTGGAGATGACGGTGTGTACCTCTACCTGCTGGTCGGGGAGAGACCCGGCCGCCTCAAAAAGATTTTCTACTTTGGGGATCTCGGTAAAGCCCTGCAACAGCAACTTGTCGAGTTTATTCAATTCCTCCGCAGTTGCCTGAATTGTCGCCGATTTCCAGCGTGTCACTTCCCTGTACTCAACCGGGATATATGGCGGCTCCTGATGCTGGGCCAAGTGCCTGTCATCAGGCCTTGAAGTGGCCTGGTTCATGAAAGTGGTCGGTCGGGCGGGTGCGCATGCCAGGCCATTTGAGGTCATTGCGGCCGTGGATGGATGGCCTTGCGGGTTGGGTGAATGGGATGTCCGGTAATCAGGCCGGGGATGCATCGGTATCTGCGGAGGTTGGCCAGACATGGGATACCTGCCTGGCTGACCATAGTAGGGATCTGAACTATTCATCTGTCGCTTACCTTTAGAATCTTTTATCGAATTATTCTGATCTGATAATTTTTACAACATACCATCTTAGATGAAGATTTATTTTTAGTTTGATTTTTAATTCAAGAAGGAAAAGTTATTTCATTTGATTAACGTTTTCTCAGCTGGGTATTTCTTTTGATAAGGGGGTGGTTATCGAAGGGGTCGTCAGTTTTTCCATTCCCTGTCAGTAACGACAGGGAAGTGAAAGGCCTGATCAATCAGGCGACAATATCCAGCAACTCAACTTCAAAAACCAGCGTCGTGTATGGACCGATGGCGCCACCGGCTCCGCGCTCACCATAAGCCAGATGATAGGGAACAAACAGCTTCCACTTGGAACCTGTGTTCATCATCTGCAGCGCTTCTGTCCAGCCGGCAATCACACCGGATACCGGAAATTCTGCAGGCTCACCCCGCTGAACGGAGCTGTCGAATACGGTTCCATCAATCAGTGTTCCATGGTAATGCGTTCTTACCGTACTGGCCCGGGTTGGTTTTTCGCCACTGCCTTCTGTGATCACTTCAAACTGCAGGCCGGACTCAGTGACCAGGACACCTTCACGCCTGGCATTTTCTGCCAGAAACTGCTCACCTTCAGCAGAAAGCACCCGGGCCTTTTCCGCTTCTTCTGCCTGCAGGCGCTTTTGCATTTCAGTAAAGGCATTGTGCAGGTCTTCATGGGAAACGGCACTGGCGACACCGTTCAGGGCATCGGCAAGCCCAGCCAGAACCGCATCAATCGATAAGCCCGCGATCGGGTTGGAGGCCAGCTGGTCACCCATCTGGCGACCGATACCGTAGCTGACCCGTTCTTCCATGGTTTGGTAAATATCAGACATTAATCATCAACTTCTTTATGAATCAAGCGGGCGAGTATATCACGATTAGCTGCCCATCAATGACTGACTTTCAATCAACCGACCGGCCCTGTCCACTTCCCAGGTACTGAAATCACCGGCAATGATGGCAATCCGGCTTGCTGGTGGCGGTTGCAGGACCTGTTCGGGGAGAATCTCCCGGCCATCCCCAAGGGTAATTGTCTGCCCTTTTTGCAACAGCCCCCAGAGTTCCCCCCGGGGAACGCCCAGGGCATTGAGCTGCTCAATGTTTAGCCGGGTACTGACTGTTTTTTCCTCAAAACGATAGGCAAAGCTTGGCACACGATGGGAGAGCTGGTGAGCCGTGACAGTAACCTGAGTATCCTGATACTGAAAAGCTGGCTGGTCGCTGCGAATAAATTCAATACAGAATGGCAGTTCCGAGAAAAGTCAGTCTCATGAACACCTGCCTTGGTCACAATAGGCTTACATTGTACCAGAAGAATGCTTCGCAGAGTTTATGAAATTTATTTCCTGTTTAGTTGTCTGAAAAAATGTGTTGAACATTTTTATTTGGGCTTTCCTCATGGATTATTCTGGACTCATTCATTCAGTTTTACCAACGACTCCCTTGAGTTATGGGGATGTTGAATCACGGAGAATGGCTGATGAATCAGCCAGCTTTTGTACTCATCGCTGTCAAGGGGTGATGGGTAGGAGAGCAATGGCCGATACCTCGACTGAACGTCATGCTTCCTGTTTTCAGCGCGGCTTCCCTGGTCGTTCTGTCCAGACAATTTATCCTGACCGGTACTTTGGCGAAGGTGTCGCAGGTCAGCAAGACTACGGTGGCTGCGAAAATTCTGAATCCTTCTGCCTAACCCGCGACTACCTGTTCAATGGAAGTGAACGTACCTCCGGTTTATTTGATGGAGAAAACCGGGCAACAGCCACTGGATGCCTCTCTGGTGATCGCGCTGTTCCCGATTTTTCAACACCTTGGCGGGGAGAAACTTGGCGGGGAGAAAAAGGGATGCCTGATCCATGCTGCCCTCGTCAGGATTGCCAACAATTCGAAAGGCCATTTGCCAGCAGTGGCCTTTCCCGGAATAACAGTTTATTTCAGCTCAGGCATATGTCTCGGTGTACGGTTGACCCTGCCGGTAATGTCTCA
>NZ_JAHHPP010000152.1 GCF_024606265.1 Endozoicomonas sp. SESOKO1 | reverse complement strand
TTCATTGCTGCGATCCTCCTGTGGCTGTCAGTGTGGAGGCCGTGCTGTCGCTGCCAAGCACCGCATCAATATAAGAGTGTGGATTGAGCAGATTGGTTGCCGAGGTTTCTGCCAGCTGATAAATGGGTTCCACCATGAAACCAATCACAATGGTAATCACCGCCAGTACCGCAATAGGGATGATATACAGGCAATTTTCCATCCCCGTCAGGGGGATTGGTGCAGCGGCATTTTCCGGCAGCGGTTTCCAGAACGCTTCGGCCCAGATTTTGGTCATGGAGTAAATGGTCATCAGGCCAACAAATAACGCGGTGGCCGCCAGCAGATACGCCTCAGTTTGCAGGCTTGCCCTGATCACCAGGAACTTGCCCCAGAACCCGGACAGCGGTGGAAAGCCCGCCAGAGAAAAAGCCGGAATCAGAAACAGCAGGGCCAGCCACGGCATGCTTCGATAAGCGCCACCGAGTTCACGGAGGTTATCAGTGCCCTGCCTGCGCTGCAGGAAACCGCCGATCAGGAACAGATTGGCCTTAACAATAATGTGGTGGATGATGTAGAAAATCGCGCCGGTGATGGCCAGCGGTGTATAGATGGCCAGCCCCATCAGCATATAGCCGATCTGGCTGATGATATGAAACGACAGAATACGTTTAATATGGAATTGGCTGGCGGCACCGAGTACGCCGGTCAGCATGGTCAGGCCGGCAATCACGATCAGCAGTGGCTGGTAGCCGCTATCGACCAGATCAAAGACAATGGTGAAGACCCGGATCAATGCATAAACGCCCACTTTGGTCAGCAGTGCAGCATACAGGGCCACGATGGCGCTGGGCAGATGATGGTAGGACGCCGGTAGCCAGGAGAAGACCGGGAACGCTGATGCCTTGATGGCAAAGCCAAACAGAAACAGCCCGGAAATCAGCATCATGGTGGTGTCCGGCAGTATCGCCACTTTGGCGTGCAGGTCGGCCATATTCAAGGTTCCGGTAGCGCCATAAAGCAGCCCGATGGCTAGCAGGAAAACCATGGTGGATATCAGGTTGAGCACCACGTATTTGACCGCTGCATCCACCTGCTGCTTATTGGCATTCAGCACCATCAAGCCAAACGATGTGATCAGCATGACTTCAAAAAACACGTAAAGGTTGAAAATATCACCGGTTAAAAAGCTGCCCATCACAC
>NZ_JAHHPP010000151.1 GCF_024606265.1 Endozoicomonas sp. SESOKO1 | reverse complement strand
CAGTTAGAGATGTTATAGCTGTGACTCTGAAAGCAGATAACTTTGGCCCGATGCCGTCAACATTACCTTTTCCGCAGGTCTGCCGCGTTTACCGGTTTTGACCGTAACCAGCTTGATTAACGGTGGTATGTGATGAAGGCAGTAACTCATGCCTTGTTGAATTTGTTCTTTCGGTATCCGGCGGCCAAACCACTGGCTGATGTCGGTCATGGTGCATTGCTTACCATGTTTAGTAGCTGCCTGAAGAATGCCCAGCGCGATTTGCCTGGCCCTTACATAATGCTGTTGCTCATTAAAATAGCGATGGGTGTACAGCACCGACTGCCTGGAAAAGTCAGACCACAGCAGTGCAGCATCCAGATCCGGTATATCGACGGTTTCCCTGCCATCCAGCAGTGCCAGCAAGCTGGCAATGATCAGCACATGCAACCGGTGTCTCTGGCAGAGCATTCGGACCGACTCGCAGTCCGGTAAGTTTTTCAGATGCTGATAGATACCATACCAGTGATGATGTGCGGCAGTGGTAAATCGAACCTTTCTGGCCAGTTGATACTGGCGCTTGAAATGAGTCTCAAAGCTGTGGTTTCGTGCAACCAGTACGGCATGAGCTATTCGTTCGGCCAGTTGCGAAAGCATCGACTCATCCAGCGGTTCTGGCCAGGCACAGCAGCGATCCGAACAGGTCCAGAGCATCAGCATGCGGTTGAGCATGCCATTGCCGGACATTACCGCCGTTTGTCGATGCTGGCTCAGTTCGGTGGGGGTGATGCTGCCGACCAGGACAAAATACGGGTCGGTCACGCAGACCTTGTCCCGTTTGGTCAGCGGCTGGACCGTCTTGAAATCGAAGCCGTTTCTCAAGACATGGGACAGGGTGTTCCCCTGTCGTTCGGCCATGTTAAGGATGTTGCCGAATTCGCTTTCGATGATCAGAAACCGCTTGTCAGCTATCTCGATCTCTTCTTCGCTTTTGCCGGATGGTTTGTACCGGTCGGTCTTGGCCATGGCCAGTCCTTCGCCAGACGACAGACCGCCTTCATGCACATCCAGCGATGGATACTCTACAATCCCTTCGGTGTCACCACGCTGCCACGCTTGGTAGAACCGTTGCTGCAGCACCTCTTCCACCCTTTTGAACAGGGCTTTGGGTGGGTATTCACTGGTACCCTTGCCCTGGCCAGTCGGGCCATTCAACAGATAGTAAATATTCAACCGCCGTTGTTCGGCACCCAGTTGCAGATAGCGCAGCGGCCCCACCAATGCCGAAAACCATGCCAGCACGTAAGCGCCCACCGCCACCGGCACGGCCTCACTGTTGCGGGTACAGAAATTTA